>NZ_JAMYQF010000031.1:0-71319 GCF_040320745.1 Mesorhizobium sp. M0621
ATAAACATGGGCGAAATATTAGCATGTGTTGGGGCCAATGGGTCCCCCCCCCGGGCGTCGTGCAACGGTACACACCTCTCCCCCGATCGACGGGGGAGAGGAAAGCCCCCCTTCCGCAACTGCTGCGGAGGACGGGCAGGCAGGTGAGGGGCGCGCCGACGGTTGCAAGGAATCCTGAAGCGGTGCCTTGAGAAGAACGAGGCGGGATTAAGTCAATCTTTTAAGCCAGCGCAATCCAATCTCCACCCGCAACACGGTATAAAGCCAGCCGATGCAAAATCGTTTCTTGCCCTATCTCCTGACCTTGCCCAGCCTGTTTCTGGCGGCGGTGGTTATCTTCTGGCCGGTCTGGGACCTGATCCAGATCTCGACACATGATGTCAACCGCTTCGGCCAGCTTCGCGAATTCAACGACTTCGCCAATTTCGCAGCGCTCACTGCCGATCCCGATTTTATCGCCGCGCTCTGGCGCACCGGCCAGTGGACCGTGATGGTCGTCGGCGGTGCGCTTCTCTTGTCGATCCCGGTGGCGATGATCCTCAACACCGATTTCTATGGCCGGGGTATTGCCCGCGTCATCATCATGCTGCCCTGGGCAGTGTCGCTGACCATGACCGCGGTGGTCTGGCGTTGGGCGCTGAGCGGCGAAAGCGGTATGCTGAATTCGGCGCTGATCGGCCTTGGCCTCATCGACCACAACATCCAGTGGCTGGCGAGCGCCGAGACCGCTTTCCCGATGCAGGTGCTGATCGGCATCCTGGTGACAGTGCCGTTCACGACGACGATCTTCCTTGGCGGTCTGTCGTCGATCCCCGACGATCTCTACGAGGCGGCGGCGCTCGAAGGGGCGACGCCGCTGCAGCAGTTCCGCGAGATCACCTTTCCGCTCTTAAAACCGTTCATCAACATCGCCATCGTGCTCAACACCATCTACGTCTTCAATTCCTTCCCGATCATCTGGGTGATGACGCAAGGCGGGCCGGCCAACTCGACCGATATCCTGGTCACCCATCTCTACAAGCTGGCCTTCCGCATCGGCAAACTGGGCGAAGCATCGGCGGTGTCGCTGGTGATGTTCGCCATATTGCTGGTCTTCACCATGATCTATGTGCGGCTGGCGATGCGGGAGCAACGCGCATGAGAGGCAAGATCAAGCGTTCGATCATCGCCTGGCTGCTGCTGGCGCCGCTGATCGTGGTGACGCTCTTTCCCTTCGCCGTGATGCTCCTGACCGCGGTCAAGCCAAGACAGGAAGTGCTGTCGCCGACCTGGTGGCCGAGCGAGTTCCGCTGGTCGAATTTTTCCGACATGTGGGTGGCGACCGGCTTTGGCCAGGCGCTGCTCAATTCGCTCTACGTGTCTGTAATAGCAACCGTCGGCGCGATCCTGATCTCGGTTCCAGCGGCCTATGCCATGTCGCGCTTTCGCTTTGCCGGCTACGGCGCCTTGCGCCAGTTCCTGCTGATCTCGCAGATGATCTCACCGATCGTGCTGGTGCTCGGCCTGTTCCGGCTGATGGCCGCCTGGGGCCTTGTCGAGAGCACCACCGCGCTCGGCTTCATCTACATGGCCTTCAACGTCGCCTTCACGGTTTGGATGTTGCAGAGCTATTTCGACACCATTCCGCGCGATCTCGAGGAGGCGGCCTGGATGGAAGGCGCCGGCCGCTGGCTGACCTTGCGCAAGGTGTTCTTGCCGCTCTGCCTGCCGGCGATCGCGGTGACCGCGATCTTCACCTTGATCAATGCCTGGAACGAATTTGTCGTCGCGCTCACCATGCTGCGCAGCCAGGAAAGCTACACGCTGCCGATCCAGGTGTTCTCGCTGGTCGCCGGCCGCTACACGATCGAATGGCACCACGTCATGGCGGCGACGCTGCTGGCGACCTTGCCGGTGGCGATCCTGTTCATCTGGCTGCAGCGCTACCTCGTTCGCGGGCTGGCGCTCGGAGCGGTCAAATAGCCGCTCTATTTCTTCTTTGTTTTGACGCAATTCCGGGCGGAAAACCGCTTCACCCTTTTCCTGGAATTGCTCTAGGCCCACGGAGCTTTCATGCGCATCTTCACCGCCTCGCTGGCGACGGAAACCAACACATTCTCGCCGGTGCCGACCGACCGGGCCTCGTTCGAGATGGCCTTCTATGCCGGACCCGGCAAGCATCCGGAAACGCCGACGCTGTGCTCCTCGCCGATGGTCGCGCTCCGCCGGCGCGCGGCAGCAGAAGGCCTCACCGTCATTGAGGGCACCGCCACCTGGGCCGAGCCGGGCGGCCTGGTACAGCGGCAGACCTATGAGGCGCTGCGCGATGAGATTCTCGGCCAGCTCAAGGCAGCACTGCCGGTCGATGCCGTCATCCTCGGCCTGCATGGCGCGATGGTGGCGCAAGGCTATGACGATTGCGAAGGCGATCTGCTCGAACGCGTCCGTGCAATGGTCGGGCCGGAGGTGGTGATCGCGGTGGAACTCGATCCGCACAGCCATCTGACGCCGAAGCGCGTCGCGGCTTCAGACATTCTCGCCTACTTCCTCGAATTTCCGCACACCGATTTCTACGAGCGCGGCGAACACGTCGTCGAACTCGGGCTTGCAGCAGTGCGTGGCGAGATCAAGCCGGTCATCTCGACCTTCGACTGCCGCATGATCCAGGTGCTGCCGACCAGCCGCGAGCCGATGCGCTCCTTCGTCGACCGCATCAAGGCGCTGCACGGCAAGGACGGCGTGCTGTCGGTTTCCGTCATTCACGGCTTCATGGCCGCCGATGTGGCCGAGATGGGCACGCGCATCCTTGTTGTCACCGACAACGACAAGGCCAAGGGCGACGCGCTGGCGGAACGTCTGGGGCGCGAACTCTATGCGCTGCGCGAGAAGACGGCGATGACCATGCTGAGCATCGCCGACGGCATCGATCGGGCGCTGGCGGTGCGCGCCAAGAATCCGGGCAAGCCGGTGGTCATCGCCGATATCTGGGACAATCCCGGCGGCGGCGTTCCAGGTGACGGCACCTTCGTGCTGCGCCAGATGCTGGCGCGTGGCCTGAACAATGTCGGCGTTGCGACGATCTGGGATCCGATCGCGGTCACCTTCTGCCTGGCGGCAGGCGAGGGCGCCGTCATCGACCTGCGCTTCGGCGGCAAGGCCGGGCCGCAGGCCGGCGAGCCGATCGACGCGCGCGTCAAGGTGCTGAAGGCTGTTCCAGAAGGCTGGCAGAGTTTCGGCCCGAGCCGCGTGACGCTGGGGCCGACGGCGCTGGTCCGCATCAAAGGCACCGAGGTCGACATCATCCTCAACACCAATCGCACGCAGACCTTCGAGCCGGATATCTTTTCCAATATCGCCGTCGATCCGCTGGCCAAGGACATGCTGCTGATCAAGTCGACCAATCATTTCTACGCCGGCTTCGAGCCGATCGCCGCCGAGATCATCTATGTCTCGGCGCCGAGTTCGTATCCCAGCAATCCGGCGGTGACCAACTACACCAAGCTGACGCGGCCGATATGGCCGAGGGTGACGGATCCTTGGAAGGGTGACGCAGGTGTTCTCCCCCCTTGAGGGGGAGATGTCGCCGAAGGCGACAGAGGGGGTCGTCTCTCGTCAAGCGCCAACCTTCTTCTGCCGCGGCAGGTCGAGCCCGGTCGGACCGACCCCCTCTGGCCGCTTCGCGGCCATCTCCCCCTCAAGGGGGGAGATACCCAGCGCTACATCAGCCCGCGCTTGGCCATCATCGCTTCGGGTGACGGCATCTTGCCGCGGAAGGCCGTGTAAAGCTCTTCCGGGTCCTTCGAGCCGCCGGCGGCGTAGATGTTCTTCCTCAGCCGCTCGGCGAGCGCTGGGTTGAAGGGGTCGCCGGTTTCCTCGAAGGCGGCGAAGGCGTCGGCATCGAGCACTTCCGACCACATGTAGGAGTAATAGCCAGCCGAATAGCCTTCGCCCGAGAAGACATGGCCGAAATGCGGGGTGCGATGGCGCATCGCGATGGTATCCGGCATGTCAAGCTTCTCAAGCGTTTCGGTTTCGAAACGAAGCGGCTCCTGCGGTGCATCAGGCCGCGCATGATAGGCCATGTCCATCAAGGCAGAGGCCGTGAATTCCACAGTTGCAAAGCCGGCGCCAAACGTGCGCGCGGCCAGCATCTTGTCGAGCAGCGCCTTGGGCATCGGCTTGCCGGTCTTCACATGCAAAGCGTGCTTTTCCAGCACTGCCGGCACGGTCAGCCAGTGCTCATAGAGCTGCGAGGGAAGTTCGACGAAATCGCGACTGACCGAAGTTCCGGCGACCGACGGCCAGGTGACGTCGGTCAGCATGCCGTGCAGCGCATGGCCGAACTCGTGGAACAGCGTCTTCGCCTCGTCGACCGACAGCAGAGCCGGCTCGCCCACCGGCGGCTTGGCGAAGTTCATGATGTTGTAGATCACCGGTTTCGAGCCGTGGCCGAGTCCATAGCCGGACTGCAGCGCGCTCATCCAGGCACCGGAACGCTTTGACGGCCGCGCGAAATAGTCGGCCAGGAACAAGCCGCGCTCGCTGCCGTCGGCATTCTTCACCACGAAGACGCGGGCATCCGGATGCCAGATCGCGATGCCTTTCTTCTCCACGAAGGTTATGCCGAACAGCCGTGTCGCCACGTCGAAGCAAGCGTCGATGATCCGGTCGAGTTGCAAATAGGGTTTCAGTTCGGCTTCGTCGAAGGCGAACTTTTCCGCGCGCAGTTTCTCCTGGTAGAAACGCCAGTCCCAGGCGGCGAATTTTTCGTTGCTGCCGGCTTCCGCTGCCAGTCGCTGCAGGTCGGTCTGGTCAGCCGCAGCCTTTTCCAGCGCCTTCTCCCACACCGGGTCAAGCAGCGCGTGCACCGCCTTCGGCGTCTTGGCCATGGTGTCGTCGAGCTTCAGCGCGGCGAAGGAGGCGTAGCCGAGCAGCTTTGCCTTTTCGGCGCGCAGGCGCAGCATGTCGCGCACAACGGATGTGTTGTCGGTGGCGCCGCCATTCTGGCCGCGCATGGTGAAGGCGCGGAAGGCGATCTCGCGCAGGTCGCGACGTTCGGAGAAGGTCGAGAACGGCTCATAGATCGAGCGTGACAGGGTGACGGCATAGCGGCCCTTCTGGCCGCGCATTTCGGCCGCTTCGGCCATCGAGCTTTTCAGAAAGTCCGGCAGGCCGGCAAGATCGGCCTCGTCGAGGAACAGCGCCCAGTCGCGCTCGTCAGCCAACACATTCTGGCCGAAGGTCGTGCCCAGCGAAGACAATTCCTCGTTGATCCTTGCCAGCCGCTTCTTGCCGTCGGCGTCGAGCTTGGCGCCGGATCGGACGAAGCCCTTCCAGGTCTTTTCCAGCACCCGTAGGGTCTCGGCGTCCAGCTTCAGGCTCTCGCGGCGCTGGTAGAGATCGTCAATGCGGGCAAACAGCCTCTCATTCATCGAAATCGCCGAGAAATGCCTGGACATTTTCGGCGAGATGTCGCGCTCCAGCGCCTGAATCGCCTCATTGGTGTGGGCGCCGGCGCGGCACCAGAAGATCGACGAGACACGGTCGATTGCATCGCCACCGAGTTCCAGCGCGGCAAGCGTGTTCTCGATGGTAGGCGCATCCTTGTTGCCGGCAATCGTCTCGATCTCGGCATCGTGCGCCTTCAGCGCCGCATCGAAGACCGGGGAAAAATCGCCGTCACCAATGCGCGTGAAATCGGGCAGGCCGAGCGGCCCTTGCCATGCGGTCAGCGGATGGGCGGCGAGGTCGACGGCTTTCGTGGAAGGCATGGACGGTCTTTCGCTGGTGGAGGGCAGGCAGGGCGGGTCGGTACCGATGTAGGGCGTGGCCGGCGGACCCGCAATATCGCGGTTGGCCGATATCCGCCTCAGAAGCCGTCGCAGTTCTCCGCGATCGCCGCTTGCGAACTGGCGGTGATGCGGTTGTCGGCCACTGCGAAGGTTTCCTGCATCAGCATGTCGTTGTTGGGGAAATCGTAACAGGCGACCACCGTGGTGACGCCGCCTTCGCTCTTCTCGATCCGGTGCCGGATCGCCGCACCGGCAACCGCACCTTTCCATTCGTCGATCGAGGCGATGAATTCCTGCTTGCTTTGTACGACGCCCAGGTCGTCCAGTTTGATGCGGACATCATCGGAGAGCAGGTCGGACAGTTCGGTGCGGTCGGCGACCAGCAGCGCCGAATACCAGCGGCTGATGATGGCGCGGTCGTCGGCGCGGGCGGCAATAATCGCGATCAGCAGCGCAGCCGCCGTCAAAACGGTCGACCTGATATTCACCACCTTGCGCGCCGCTGCGTTCATCCCAGCTCCGGCCGTTCGAAATCGCCGGTCTCCTTGTTCATCACCCAGAGTTCACCGGTCGAAATGTCGAACCAGGCGCCATGCAGCGACAGCCGACCCTTGCCTTCGAGGATCGAGACGCAAGGGAAGGTCCGGAGATTGGCGATGGAATAGCGAATCGAGATGCGCTCCAGCGCGGTCTGGCGCTCCGACGCCGTCATGAAGGTGCTGGAGGACACGGTTTCGGCGGCCGGTGCGATCAGGCTCATCCACTTGCCGATGAAGTCGCCGGGCGACAGCGGTGCGGAATTGGTGTCGAGCGCGGCGCGGATGCCGCCGCAGCGGCCATGGCCCATGACGACGATGTTCTTGACCTTCAGGCTCTGTACGGCGAATTCGAGCGCGGCGGAGGTCGAATGGAATTCGCCGTCCGGCGCGTAGGGCGGCACCAGATTGCCGACATTGCGCAGCACGAAGAGCTCGCCGGGCCCGGCGTCGAAGATCGCTTCGGGTGCCGCGCGGGAATCGCAACAGGCGACGATCATCGTTTCCGGCGCCTGGCCTTCGCGGGCAAGCTCGCGATAGCGTCCGCTCTCTGTGGGATAGCGGCCGGTCATGAAATTGCGGTAGCCGGCGAGAAGGTGGTCGGGGAGATGAGACATGGGCGGCGTCTGGAGCCTTTCCGGGTTGGATGCGGCAGCTCGTTGCGGTCAGAAGAGGCTCTAACGGCAAAAGCCTGTTGCGAGCAATGCAGAATTGCGGGCGCTAGCTATAAATGCATGCGCCCAGCGCGGCTCTGGGCGATGCGGTCACGCCCAGATGGCGACGGGAATGCCGAAATTGTCGGTGAGCGGCGGGTCGGGAAACGGCCTTGCCTCACCGTAGGCAATGCGACCGGCGATGAGCATCATCGCGGCCGCGTCGAGGAAATCATCGGCGGCGGCACCGCGCGGCGGCGGCTGATCGAGAAAATCCATCTCATAGCCGTGCCGGCAGAGCAGCGCCTTGCGTTCCGCCATGCCGGCCGGATTGATGCTGCCCTTGATCTTCTTCGGCAGCTGCATGGCCCGGTCGCCATTCAGCCGGCAGAAGGCGACCTCCGGATGCGATTCGAACACACGGCGGCGCAAATCGAGTCGCGAGATCAGCAGCGCGTCGATCTCGCGGATCTTGGCGAAAATGCCGAACGCCTGGATCGAAACGCCGCGCGGTGGGTCTGATGTGGTCTTGGCGACCTCGCTTGCCCTGATGTGCGCGGCATACCAGGCTTCAATGGTGGTGAAGTCGTTGGTGTCGGCATAGAGCGCGGCGCGGGACGGGATCGAGAAGACGCTGGATTGGCGTGCCCCAAGCAGCGGTCGCACCAATGCTTCCGGGCCGCGCCCGCCTTTGCTCGAAAACTCGGGCAGGCCGATCGGCATGTCGACCGCGATGACCGCATCGTCGGGGAGTGAGGCAAGCAGGGCAGCAAAGCTTGCAAAGACAGCGACGGAGGGTGCCGAATCGGGGCTACGAAGTATCGAACCGGGGTTACGAGGTGTCGAACCGAGATTACGATGTATCGAACCGGGGTCGTGCCGCACGGCGATCCAGCCGGCCTTGCAGCCGTCGACGCCGACAAGCACGGCCTTAGTCGGTATCACGCCCGGCGGTCCCGCCCTGGATGCGTGAGGTGGCGAAGCTGCACCATCGCCATCGGGTGCGACAGGCTCTGCGCATCGGTTTCGAGCTGCAGTTCGTCGCCGCCGCGCTTGGCGGTGCGCGCCAGGATCTCGTAGACCGCCGCCGTCGTCGATTGCAGCGCCTTGATCGGCGGCTGGCCGGACAGGATGCGCGCCAGGTAGACCGCCGCCGTCAGGTCGCCCAGGCCATTCGGCGGCTTGTCGATCAGGCGATGCTCGGCAAGCAGCACCTGGTTGCCGTCGAGCAGAAGATTGCCGGTGCCGCCCGTCATCATCGACGGCGCCGAGGTGACCAGCATGGTCGATGGTCCGGCATGGAGGGCGGCCGCGATCACCGATTTCAGGTCGGGCAACGGCGCGCCGGCCATCCATTCCAGTTCGTAGCGGTTGGGGGTGGCGATGTCGGCGATCGGCATCAGCCGGCCGCGCATGGCGATGGCGGTCGGTTCAGGCACATAGAGGCCGCCCGAATCACCCATCACCGGATCGCAGATATAGACGGCGTCGGGCGTCCTTGCCTTCACCGCGGCCACCAGCGAGGCGACAGCCTCGGCCTGGCCGGCCTCGCCGAGGTAGCCCGACAGCACGGCGCCAACCTCGCCCAGCCACGGCGCCCGCTCGAGATCGGCCAGCAGCGCCTTAAACTGGTCGAGCGACGGCACGATGCGCGTTGCCCGTCCATGGCCGGGATGCCAGGGCAGGATGATCGTCGGCACGGCCCAGACCGGAAAGCCCAGCGTCTCCAGCGCGAACACGGCGGCACGGTTGCCGACCGAGCCGCGTGCGACATGGCTGGAAATGACGATGACCGCACGCGGCGCGTCGGTTTGTTCGGCGCTCATTGTTGTGTGATTCCTAACTGCCCTGGATGACGTAAAGCACGAGCCAGACCATCAGGCCCAGCGCCAGCAGCAGGCCGAGTATCCGGCCAATGCGAGTGCCCCAGACTTCGATCGGATCGGCACGATCGGCATCGGCCGCGGTGATGTGATCGTGCATGCCTTTCGTGGCCCGCGCCACAAACGAGTTGCCGGCCGGATCCGTCTCGCGCGCCACGCGCTCGAGGATACGGCGCGATTCCTTCTCGCTGTCCTGGCGTTCCGCCATGATGATGTCCCGTTTCGACGGACCTTAGCGCGTTCGCACAGTCAATCACAGGGCCTTGCAACGGCATGGGGCGGGCCAGGCAAACGGCTGCCGGCCGGGCGGTTTTCTTGCGCGCCGATTGTGGTAATGCTTCGCATGCAACTTCTATTGAGGGACCCCACATGTTCGCCCAGCGCCTTACCTCACCGTCCATGTTCCGCACGCTGCCCGCGTTCCTGATGATGGCGATCGTGCTGCCGCTGCTTGCCGGCTGCGGCTACAACACCATCCCGACAGCTGAGGAAAGCGCCAAGGCGGCATGGAGCGAGGTGCTGAACCAGTATCAGCGCCGCGCCGACCTCATCCCCAACCTGGTCGAGACGGTCAAGGGCTATGCCTCGCATGAAAAGGATACGCTCGACGCGGTGGTCGAAGCGCGCGCCAAGGCGACCCAGATCACGGTGACGCCGGAAACGCTGAACGACCCCGAAACCTTCAAGAAGTTCCAGGATGCGCAGGCGGGGTTGACGAGCGCGTTGTCGCGGCTGATCGCGGTGTCGGAGGCTTATCCCGACCTCAAGGCCAATCAGAACTTCCTGGCGCTGCAGGCGCAGCTCGAAGGCACCGAGAACCGGATCGCGGTGGCGCGGCGCGATTACATTCAGGCGGTGCGGGATTATAATCTGACGTTGAGGACCTTCCCGTCGGTGCTGTGGGCGACCTTCTGGTTCCGCGGCAACCAGCCTTTCGCCAATTTCACCATCGAGGACGACAAGTTGCAGACGCCGAAGGTCGATTTCGGCACGAAGCAGGGTGGGTGATCCGCGACTGTCATCGGAATAAATCCCGCGAAATGACGGACCGCTGGCGTGCAAACACCCCCCTCTGTCCTGCCGGACATCTCCCCCTCAAGGGGGGAGATTGGCAGTTTCGAGCGCATTGCTCATCCTTGTGCGTCGGTGATTGGCGAAGGCCGGTGTGACGTCCAATCTCCCCACTTGAGGGGGAGATGTCCGGCAGGACAGAGGGGGGCGCCACGGAATACCTACCTTTCCTTTCTTAGCCTTCTTGCCAGCCTCTTCTTCCTCCCGATCACCGCCCTCGCCGCAGACCTCCCAGCCCTGACCGGCCGTGTCGTCGACAATGCCGGCATCATCGATGCCGCGACCAGGGCGGCGCTGACGCAGAAGCTGGCCGACTTCGAGACAAAGGGCTCCGACCAAATCGTCGTGGCGACGATCCCCAGCCTCGACGGCGAGGAGATCGAGCCCTACGCCAACCGGCTGTTCCGGTTCTGGAAGCTCGGCCAGGCGAAGGAGAACAACGGCGTCCTGCTGCTGGTGGCCCCGAACGACCGCAAGATGCGCATCGAGGTGGGCTATGGCCTTGAAGGCACGCTGACCGACTTGCATACCAAGCTGATCATCGAAAACGACATGGTGCCAGCCTTCCGCGCCGGTGATTTCTCCGGCGGCATATCCAAGGCCGTCGACGACATGGTCATGGTGCTGGAAGGCAATCCGGAGGAGCTGGAGGCGCGCGGCGAGCGCAACCAGCAGGCGCCGTTTGATTCCGACGACCTGTTCTTCGCCGTCTTCATCAGCATCTGGGCGATCATCTTCTTCGGCAGCATCGCGATTTCCGTCCTGCCGCCGATCTTCGGCCAGAAGCTCGGTCCCGGCCGCTACCGTTGGCTCGGCATGACCTTCGAGCCAAGCCGGCGATCCTCCGGTGGCGGCTGGTCGTCGGGAAGCTCCGGCGGCGGTTGGTCTTCGGGTGGCGGCGGCGGCTTTTCCGGCGGCGGCGGTTCGTCCGGTGGCGGCGGCTCGTCGGGAAGCTGGTGATGGCATGACGATCCGCAGCATCAGCTCGTCGACATCGAGCCGCCCGGCAGCGGCGATCGGCAGTGCCTTGATCATACTGGCTGCCGTGCTGTTCTCCTGTTTCACGGCCTGCGCTGCCGAACTCCCAGCCCTGACCGGCCGTGTCGTCGACAATGCCGGCATCATCGATGCCGCGACCAGGGCGTCGCTGACCCAGAAGCTCGCCGATTTTCAGACAAAAGGCTCCGACCAGATCGTCGTCGCGACGATCTCGAGCCTCGACGGCGAGGAGATCGAGCCCTACGCCAACCGGCTGTTCCGGTTCTGGAAACTCGGCCAGGCGGGCGAGAACAATGGCGTGCTTTTGCTGGTGGCCCAGAACGACCGCAAGATGCGCATCGAGGTCGGCTACGGGCTCGAAGGCACGCTGACCGACCTGCACACCAAGTTGATCATCGAAAACGACATGGTGCCGGCCTTCCGCGCCGGTGATTTCTCCGGCGGCATATCCAAGGCCGTCGACGACATGATCATGGTGCTGGAAGGCAATCCGGAGGAGCTGGAGGCACGCGGCCGCCGCAATCCCGCTGACAACAGCATTTCTATCGACCCAATATTCGCGGTGTTCCTGATCCTGTGGGCGACGATGTTCTTCGGCGGGATGGCGATGGCATTCCTGCCGCCGATGTTCGGCACAAAGCTGTCGCCGGGCGTGTACAAATGGCTGGGCATGACCTTTCGCTACGGCCGCGGACCGAACGGGTCGGGCGGCAGGAGCGGCTGGACAACGGGTTCGTCGTCGGCCGGCGGCTGGTCGTCCGGAAGTTCGAGCAGTGGCTGGTCTTCGGGGTCGAGCAGCAGTGGCGGTTTTTCCGGCGGCGGCGGCTCATCCGGTGGTGGCGGTTCTTCAGGAAGCTGGTGAGACAAATCATGGCAACACGACCAATCAGCCCGCAGGATCATGAGCGCATCGCCACCGCGATCCGCACCGCCGAATCGAAAACCGACGGCGAGATCTACTGCGTCGTGGCGCATGCCAGCGACGGCTATTTCTTCCCGGCTGCCTTCATGGCGACCGTGTGTATGCTGATCGTCAGTCTGGCCGTCGGCTACGGGCTGGAGACCTGGTGGCTGTCGATCCGGCTGCCGCATTTCGTCCTCGCCCAGCTCCTGGCGCTGGCGTGCGTGCTGGCCTTGTTGTGGGCGATGCCCGGCCTGCGCATCCATCTGGTGCCGAGGCGGCTGCGCTACCAGGCGGCGCATGCCAATGCGATCAAGCAGTTCCTCGCCCGCAACGTCCACCGCACCACGGCGCGCACCGGGGTGCTGGTCTTCGTCTCAATCGCCGAACGCTATGCCGAAGTGGTCGCCGATTCGGGCATCGATGCCAAGGTCGGCCAGCCTGTCTGGGATGGCGTCGTGCGCGATCTCACCGCGCATGCCGGCGACGACCGGCTTGCCGACGGCTTCGTCAAGGCGATCGAGCAGGTGGGGGCGGTGCTTGCCGAACATTTCCCGGTCACGGCGGGTGACGGCAACGAACTGGACGACCATCTGGTCGAAATCTGAGTTCTTCCAGAGAGATTTCGAAGGCGCCTCACTGATGCGATGATCGCCTGTGAGAAAGCCGGCGGCGGGCCGCCCGGACTCTTGCAATCGGGCGATGCGGGTTTATGGTTAACAAATCATGAATACGCTGACCATCGACATCAGGAAGGCCGACCCGCGCGATGCCAGTGCCATCGCCGAGGTGCATCTGGAGGCCTGGCGCGGCGCCTATTCCGGCATCATTCCGCACCGAACCCTGACATCGATGATCAACCGCCGCGGCGCCGACTGGTGGGCGAATGCGATTCGCCGCGCCGCCACCGTTCTGGTCGTCGAAATCGGCGGCAAGATCGCCGGCTATGCGACGATCGGCAAGAACCGTGCCCGCGAACTGCGCCAGCAGGGCGAAATCTACGAATTGTACCTGCGGCCGGAATATCAGGGCATCGGGCTTGGGAGCCGGCTGTTCGCGGCGGCCAGGGCGCGTCTGGCCGATCACGGGCTGAAAGGCATGGTGGTTTGGGCGCTGGAAGACAACCAGAACGCGCTTGCCTTCTATGCCGGCGCCGGCGGCCGCGATGTCGCTGAGGGCGTTGAGATCTTCGAGCAGAAGGCGCTGAAGAAGGTCGCTTTCGTCTGGGAATGACAGCCCGGCTTTTCGGCCGCCCGCGTCTTCCGATCACACCCAGCACCATTCGCCGCATTGCACCATGGCGCGCCGCCCGCTATCGATCTCTCATCAAAAGAGGGACAAAGCCATGCGCATTGAAGCCATAGCCATCGGAAAGAATCCGCCGGAGGACATCAACGTCATCATCGAGGTGCCGATCGGCGGCGAGCCGATCAAGTACGAGATGGACAAGGAGGCCGGCACACTGTTCGTCGACCGCTTCCTGCACACCTCGATGCGCTACCCCGGCAATTACGGCTTCGTGCCGCACACGCTGTCGGGTGACGGCGATCCGATCGACGTGCTGGTCTGCAACACGCGCGCGCTGGTGCCCGGCTGCGTCATCAACGTCAGGCCGATCGGCGTGCTCGTGATGGAAGACAATGCCGGCCAGGACGAGAAGGTGATCGCCGTGCCGTCACCAAAACTGACGCTGCGCTACGAAAACGTCACCGAATACACCCATCTGCCCGATATCACGCGCCAGCAGGTGCAGCACTTCTTCGAGCACTACAAGGATCTCGAGCCCGGAAAATGGGTCAAGATCGAAGGCTGGCACGATTCCAAATATGCCAAGAAGATGATCGTCGACGCGATCGAGCGGGCGAAGAAGAGCAAGTAGCTAGCTGTGAGCTTTCAGAGGGTTGTCCATGTCGCGGCATGGATCCTCGGGTCTGCGCCACGTCGCTGCGCTCCTTGCTCCGCCCGTGGATGACGAAGTGGTGCTCAGTTATCCACCCGGCCGAAAGCCGGCACGCTGCCGATGACGGTGTGCCTGTCCTTGCCGCAGGCGAAGGTTCGCGCCTTGTCGTCGGCAAGCTTGCGCGCCTGGTCGTTGGCGGCGGGATTGCCGGTGGCCAGCACCAGGCCGACCGTGCAGCCGTCGCGGGCACCCATCTGGCCGACCTTGGCGACGAGCAGCACTTCGGTCGGCTTTTTTTCGTCGTCCAGGTTGCTGATCGAGCGGCGGTGGATGGCGGCAAAGGGCACTGCGGTCCCGCCCTTGGTCTCGATGCGCCATTCGATCTTGGCTCCGGATGAATTGAAACCGGAAAAGCTTTCCCAGACCGTTGTCATGTCGCCGCCGGGCGGAAAACCGTAAAACAGCGATTCACGGGCATCGTCATAGGCGATCAGCACGGGATAGCCGCGATAACCCGAACAGGCGAGTTCGGCCCAGTCGCCGTCGCCTTCTTCGGCCTGCGCATAGGTCACGCAATCCTTCTTCGAGTCGAGATCGGTATAGGCGCTTGCAATGCCGTCGGCGTGTGCAGCCTGGCAGAAGCCGGCGAGGGTGAGCGAAATCAGCAGGCTACGCATCGCGGGACATCTCCGTTGGAGGCTGTCCTAGCGTATCGCCTGCCGCTATTTCTTCAAGCTGGCTTCGATCAGCAGATCGGCGTTGCGGGCGACCGACTGGGCCGGGCCGCCGAGCCCAAACAGCTGGCCGCTGATATAGGCGCCTTCGATCAGGAGCAGCAGGCCATCGCCGAGCGTGTCAGGGTCTTGCGCGCCCATCGCAACCGCCATGGCGCGCAGGCGGCGGCGCAATTCCTGCTTGTTGGCCTCGCTGACCACGCGGGCCGGATGGCTGTGGTCGGGATATTCGACCGCTGCATTGGTCATGCCGCAGCCGCGATAGTCCGCCACTTGCGTGCGCTTGCCGATGCGGGTCAGGAAAGCCTTGATCTGCGCGCGCGGGTCGCCGGGATGAGCGGCGACCGCCTCATCGAAACGCTCCCAGTATTCACGGTCGTATTGCCTGAGATAGGAAGCGGCCAACTCATCCTTGGACGGAAAGCTACGATAGAGGCTGGGCTTGGTGACACCGGCGCGCTTGACGATCTCGTCGACGCCGATCGCCCTGATGCCGCGCCGATAGAACAAGTCATAGGCCACATCGAGGATCTTCTTGGCGGCTTTCGGCGGTGCCGATGCATGACTACCCCTGATGGTCAGATCAATATTTTTGTCCGTTGGCATCGTGTGACTCGATTGACAATGTTACCGATCGGTACGATACAGGTTCCCACTCTGCAACGTACCGGTCAGTAACATGATAACTCAATCCCGCCCCTTTGGCCAGCGCTACGCCTTTGTCGTGGTTGGCGTCATCTTCCTCTGCCTGCTGGTCGCGGCCGGCCTGCGGTCCGCGCCCGCGGTCATGATGCTGCCGCTGGAGAACAGTTTCGGCTGGCGGCGCGACGTCATCTCGCTGGCCGCTGGTGTCGGTATCCTGCTTTACGGTCTCACCGGTCCGTTTGCCGCAGCCCTGATGGAGCGCATCGGTCTGCGCCGCACGCTGCTCGCCTCTCTGATGGTGATGTCGGGCTCCACCGCGCTCAGCCTGCTGATGACTAAGCCCTGGCATCTGTTCATCACCTGGGGCGTGTTCTCGGGCATTGGTTCCGGCGCTGTCGCGAGCGTGCTCGGTGCCACCATCGTCAATCGCTGGTTCAAGACCAATCGCGGCCTAGTCATGGGATTGATGTCGGCCTCCAGCGCCTCGGGCATGCTAGTGTTCCTGCCGATGATCGCCGCCCTGGCGCAGTCGGGTGGCTGGCAGCCGGTCGTCATTGCGGTCGCGATCGCCACCGCGGCTCTGATACCGCTGGTCTGGCTGCTGGTGCCGGAGCGTCCGGCTTCAATAGGCATGGTGCGCTACGGCGCCGAGGCCGACGACGTGCCGCCGACATCGCCTGCGTCGCAAGGCAATTTCCTCGCGCATACGCTCAACACGCTGCGCCGCGCCGCCGGCACAAGGGTGTTCTGGTATCTGTTCGCCACCTTCTTCGTCTGCGGCTTCACCACCAACGGTCTGGTCGGTACCCATCTGATCGCCTTCTGCGGCGACATGGGCATCGGCGAAGTTCAGGCCGCCGGGCTGCTGTCGATGATGGGCATTTTCGACCTGATCGGTACGACGCTGTCGGGCTGGCTCACCGACCGCTACGATCCGCGCAAGCTGCTTGGCGTCTATTACGGCATTCGCGGCCTGTCGCTGATCTATCTGCCCTATTCCGGCTTCTCGGCGACCAGCCTGATCATCTTCGCCGTGCTCTACGGCCTTGACTGGATCGCCACCGTGCCGCCGACGCTGAGGCTCGCCAATGAGGCGTTCGGCGATCGCAGCGGGCCGATCGTGTTCGGCTGGATCGTTGCCGGCCACCAGATCGGCGCGGCCACCGCCGCCGCTTTCGGCGGCACCATGCGCGAGTTGCAGGGCAATTACGAACTGGCCTTCCTGATTGCCGGCATGACGGCGATTGCCGCCGCCTGTATCTCGCTGCTGATCAACACGAGCCGGCCGGCTTTCGATCCGGAGCCGCAGGCGGCGTAGCTGCGACGGCGGAGCGCCAATCTCCCTCCTTGAGGGGGAGATGGCCGCGAAGCGGCCAGAGGGGGTCGGTCCGACCGGGCTCGGCCTCCTGGTGCAGATGGAGGTCGGCGCTCTATGCGAGGCGACCCCGTCTGTCGCCTTCGGCGACATCTCCGCCTCGAGGGGGGAGATCACCCTGTTCACTGTTATCAAACCTTCATCA
Source organism: Mesorhizobium sp. M0621 (assembly GCF_040320745.1). NCBI lineage: Bacteria > Pseudomonadati > Pseudomonadota > Alphaproteobacteria > Hyphomicrobiales > Phyllobacteriaceae > Mesorhizobium > Mesorhizobium sp. M0621. The sequence continues at coordinate 16,614 of NZ_JAMYQF010000031.1, forward strand.
TCCCGAGATGCGCCTGAAACATTGACGCTGGATCTTGGTGGCACCGTTCAAGCCATCCAGGAAACAGCCATGAACAAGCTCTCGATGACCCGCCGCGCCTTCGTCACCTCCGCCAGCGCCGTTGGCCTGGCCGGGGTCTCGAGCCTGGCGCTGCCATACTATTCGCGCGCCAATCAGCGGCCGGTCTTCACCCATGGCGTCCAGTCGGGCGATGTCGACGCCACCAGCGGCATGGTGTGGACGCGCACCGACCGCCCGTCGCGCGTCATGTTCGAGGTGTCGTCGACGGAGAATTTCGCCAATGCGACGCGCCTGGCGCCGCTCGATACGTCGCCGGCCAGCGACTACACGGTCAAGCGGCTGCTCACCGACCTCGCTTCCGATCAGGACATCTTCTACCGCATGACATCAGCCGATCTCGCCGACATCAACGCCGTCTCCGAGCCGATCACCGGCCGCTTCAGGACGGCGCCGGCCTCGAAGCGCGACATCCGCTTTGCCTGGTCGGGCGACACCGCCGGCCAGGGCTGGGGCATCGACGAGACCGGCATGAAGACCTACGCCACGATCGGCAAGCACACGCCCGACTTCTTCCTGCATTCAGGCGACACCATCTACGCCGACGGCGCCATGAAGGACGAGGTTGACCTGCCCGGCGGCGGCAAGTGGAAGAACGTCGTGCTGATCGACGGCAAGCGCAAGGTCGCCGAGACACTGGACGAGTACCGGGACCAGTGGAAATACAACATGATGGACAGGAACGTGCTCGGCCTGAGCGCCATCTGCCCGACCTTCTACCAGTGGGACGACCACGAAGTGCTCAACAACTGGTCGGATTCGAAGGATCTCAGCGCCGACAATCGCTACACGGAGAAATCCATCCACGTGCTGGCGGCACGTGCGGCGCGCGCCTTCCATGAAATGACGACGATCCGCTACGAACCGTCCGAGCCCGGCCGCGTCTATCGCAAGATCGCCTACGGGCCGCTGCTCGACGTGTTCTTCCTCGACATGCGGTCCTATCGCGGCCCCAATGGTCCGGACATGCAGGATGAGATGACGCCGCAATCGCGCATGCTCGGCGAACAGCAGACGAAATGGCTGAAGCGCGAACTGGCCAATTCGAAGGCGACCTGGAAAATCATCGCTGCCGACATGCCGCTCGGCCTAGTCGTCTGGGACGATGGCACCAAGAAGGTCGGCGCCGAAGCGGTCAGCAATGGCGATAATGGCTTGCCAAAGGGACGCGAACTTGAGATCGCCGACCTGCTGCGCTTCATCAAGAATGCCGGCATCAGCAACACCGTCTGGCTAACCGCCGACGTGCATTACACGGCCGCTCACCACTACAACCCGGACAAGGCGCAGTTCCAGGATTTCAATCCGTTCTGGGAATTCGTGTCGGGCCCGATCCATGCCGGCACGTTCGGCCCCAACGATTTCGACATGACCTTCGGGCCGGAACTGAAGTTCATCAAGGCGCCGACTGCCGAACAGGGTCAGAACCTGCCGCCATCGGCGGGCCTGCAATTCTTCGGGCTGGTCGATATTTCAGGCGCCAGCGAGCAGATGACCGTGCGGCTGATGGATCGCGACGACAATGAACTCTACAAGGTGACGCTCGACCCGGTGCGGTCGGCGTAAACGCACTTTTCGCCGGCTTCGCAAAGCGAAGCTGGCGAGACGGGCGGGAGTGAAGCGCCGCCTTAGTCCGGGTAGCAGACCATTGGAATGTTCGGCCAGACGGCGCTGTCGCAGTTGGCGCTGTCCTGCCTTTGCTTGAAGGAGGCGCTGACCGGGCCGGTCACCATCGGGTCGACGCCGTCGGGTGCGTCGGCGAAGACCTGCTCGGCTGTCTGGGTGCCGGACTGCGCAACGGGGCGCGCTTCGCGCAGCGTCGCGGCGGACTGCGCGGCATTGGCGGCCAGCAGGATTGCAAAGGCAGCGGACGCGATAAGCGGCCAAAATCGGTTGAGTTTATCGGTCATGACGTTCGAACTGCCCGGGCCCTGAAAGGTTCCCGCCTTGGTTAACAAAATCATCTCACACGCAGATGCTTAAGATTTGATGAGTATTTGGTGTCGCGCCTCCTCTTTCGCAATTGCGAAAAACCCTGTATGAGCCGCCCAACCGAAAGAGGCAGCGCCTTTTGGCCTGCTGCCTGCAACGCTCCCGAGACCCAGAACATGAAAATCCGTAATATCGCGATCATCGCGCACGTCGACCATGGAAAGACCACCCTTGTCGATCAGCTTTTGAAGCAATCCGGCTCCTTCCGCGACAACCAGCGCGTCGCCGAACGCGCCATGGATTCCAACGACCTCGAAAAGGAACGCGGCATCACCATCCTGGCCAAGGCGACCTCGGTCGACTGGAAGGATACCCGCATCAATATCGTCGACACCCCCGGCCACGCCGATTTTGGCGGCGAGGTTGAACGCATCCTGTCGATGGTGGATTCGGCCATCGTGCTGGTCGACGCCGCCGAAGGGCCGATGCCGCAGACCAAATTCGTCGTCGGCAAGGCGCTCAAGGTCGGCCTGAAGCCGATCGTGGTCATCAACAAGATCGACCGTCCGGACGCCCGCCATGTCGAAGTGGTCAACGAGGTGTTCGACCTGTTCGCCGCCCTCGACGCCACCGATGAGCAGCTCGACTTCCCGATTCTGTACGGTTCGGGCCGTGACGGCTGGGTTTCCGAAAATCCGGAAGGACCGAAGGACCAGCAGTTGGCGCCGCTGTTCGACCTCGTCATCAAGCATGTGCCGGCGCCGACCGTGCATCCCGGCCCGTTCCGCATGATCGGCACCATCCTGGAAGCCAATCCGTTCCTCGGCCGCATCATCACCGGCCGTATCGAATCGGGTACGTTGAAGTCAAACCAGCCGGTCAAGGTGCTGCACCATGACGGCACGCTGGTCGAAACCGGCCGTATTTCCAAGATCCTTGCGTTTCGCGGTCTCGAGCGGCAGCCGATCGATGAAGCCCAGGCGGGCGACATCGTCGCCATTGCCGGTCTCTCGAAAGGCACCGTCGCCGACACGTTCTGCGATCCGGCGGTGAGCGAGCCGCTGCATGCGCAGCCGATCGATCCGCCGACCGTGACCATGTCCTTCCTCGTCAACGACAGTCCGTTGGCCGGCACGGAAGGCGACAAGGTGACCAGCCGCGTCATCCGCGACCGCCTGCTGCGCGAGGCCGAAGGCAATGTCGCGCTGAAGATCGAGGAATCGCCCGACAAGGATTCGTTCTTCGTCTCCGGCCGCGGCGAATTGCAGCTGGCCGTGCTGATCGAGACGATGCGCCGCGAAGGTTTTGAGATCGCCGTGTCGCGTCCGCGCGTCGTCATGCAGAAGGGCGAGAACGGCGAGTTGCAGGAACCCATCGAGGAAGTCGTTATCGACGTCGACGAGGAGCATGCCGGCATCGTCGTGCAGAAGATGTCGGAGCGCAAAGCGGAGATGGTGGAGCTGCGCCCGTCCGGCGGCAACCGCCAGCGCATCGTCTTCCACGCGCCGACGCGCGGCCTGATCGGCTACCAGTCGGAACTGTTGACCGATACGCGCGGCACCGCCGTGATGAACCGCCTCTTCCATGCCTACGAGCCTTACAAGGGAGAGCTGCCGGGCCGTACCAACGGCGTTCTGATCTCCAACGAGCAGGGCGAGGCGGTGGCCTACGCCATGTGGAATCTCGAAGACCGTGGTCCGATGGTCATCGACCCCGGCGTCAAGGTCTATCAGGGCATGATCATCGGCATCCATTCGCGCGACAACGATCTCGAAGTGAATGTGCTCAAGGGCAAGAAGCTGACCAACATCCGCGCCGCCGGCAAGGACGAGGCGGTGAAGCTGACGCCGCCGATCCGCATGACTCTGGAACGCGCACTGGCCTGGATCCAGGACGACGAGCTGGTCGAAGTCACGCCGAAGACCATCCGGCTGCGCAAGCTCTATCTCGACCCGAACGAGCGCAAGCGCTTCGAAAAGTCGGCCAAGGCGGTCGGCGCGGCGTAAGCTTTTCTATTTCCGACAGCTGAGAGGGCGGAGCAAACCAGTTGCTCCGCCCTCTTTTCATTCACCACCGGCAGCCGAGACAATGTCGTCCTGGTCGACCTCACCGGCCAGATCTATGCGGATCGTCATTCCCTGGCGGATCGGCTTGCGCAAGGCGTTGGCACTGTCGGCAACGACGATCAGCAGTCGCCGCTCGTCCAGCGCCTGAAGCCGTGATCGCGAGATGCCGAGTTCGCTGGCAAGCAACCGGTCGAGTCGCAGGGATGTCGGCATTTCGAGCCTAAGCTGGAGTTCCAGCGCGGTTGCGGTCTCCCTTGTGCCGCCAAGCCTGCGCTTGTGAACGGCGACATCGGGAAATTCCTCGACGCGCCCGATCCGGTTTCGCAGCGCGACGACATCGAAGGCATGGCGGCGGGCCAGCCCCGGATCGTTGCATTCGAGCGCCTGCAGCAACGCCGGTTCGATATCGCGGCGGTTGCAGCGCTCGAAAATGCCGAAATTCCAGGAATTTTCGCAGTCGACGCAGCGGTAGATCAGCCAGACATCGATGCGTTTGCCATTGGCGTTGACGCGGAATTTTCCACTGCTGCAATAGGCCTTAACGGTGCCGCAGCGATTGCAGTTGATGAGCGGTCGAGGTGGGGTTTGGGGCGCGATCGCCCAGTCGATACGCAGAAATCCAGACATGCCGATAAGCCCTTCCCGTCGGGAAGTTCATCAGGCCGGCGATGTCGAGATGCCCATGCGGGCACGGCGTGGCGGTAGGCTGCGGTTTTTGGAAATCAGGTGTCACGGGCAAAAGCCGCGCGACGCGGTTCAGCAGTGCCAAACCGGTCTCGAACCGCCGCCCAGAAGAACACGTGAACATAAAAACAGACACCGCGAATGCGGCGCCATGCAGTGTGTTGGGGGTGTTGACGAGACCGGCGGTTACGTAGGCAAAGTGAAGCTCAAAATTGTTTCGCGGCGGCCTTTCTAACCGCGAGATGCCGGACGGGCAAGGGACCTCGCAAGCCTTGGTTCCTCGCCCCCACGGGAGTGGGGGAGAGGTGGCTCGGCGAAGCCGAGACGGAGAGGGGGAAGGGCTCGGCGTTCACAAGAATTCGGAGCAAACTCACCAGCGTCGCAGCCCCCTCTCCGACCGCTTCGCGGCCACCTCTCCCCCGCCTTGCGGGGGCGAGGAACCCAAGGCTTGGTACGTCAGCGCCAATGGCCCGTATCGGGTTTGCCTTTGCCAGAGCCGCAGCTGTCGAGTATTTGTGGTTGATCGAGCCCCAAACAGAGATCCTGGCCCATGCACCTCACATCGCTCCTGATCTTCGCCGCCGCTTTGTTCGTTGCCGCCGGCTCGCCCGGCCCATCGATCGCGGCACTTGTCGCGCGCGTCATCTCGAAAGGTTTTCGCGATGTGTTCCCGTTCCTGCTCGCCATGTGGATCGGCGAGGGCATCTGGCTGTCACTGGCGGTGTTCGGACTGGCTGTGGTGGCGCAGACCTTCCATTTCGCCTTTGTCGTCGTGAAATGGGTCGGCGTCGCCTATCTCGCTTACCTTGCCTGGAAGATGTGGACTGCGCCTGTCGATGGGAAAGAGGGCGAGATGCCGCGCGAGGATTCTCCGGCAAAGCTGTTCTTCGCCGGGATGGCGGTGACGCTCGGCAATCCCAAGATCATGATGTTCTACCTGGCACTGCTGCCGACCATCATCGACCTCGCTTCGGTCAGCGTCGTCGGCTGGGTCGAGCTGACGGCGACCATGGCCGTGGTGCTGGTCGCCATCGATCTGGCCTGGGTGCTCGCCGCGTCACAGGCGCGCAAGCTCCTGAAGAGCAAGCGCGCCATGAAGATCGCCAACCGCATCAGTGCCACTACGATGGCCGGCGCGGCTGCAGCGATCGCGGCGCGGTCGTAACCCGTCACATCATCTCGATGATCGGCGCGATCTCGACGCTGAAGGCCGGGTTCATCAGGATCGGGCAATCCTTGGCCTTGGCTACGGCATCGTCGATGTCTTTCGCTTCGACGATCGTGTAGCCGGCGGTCGGATTGCTGCCGCCATTGTTCTCGACCTTGCCGCCGGGCAGCACCATCTTCGACATGCCGACCGGATTGCCGCCGTCGACCACGGCCGAGCCGAGCTTGCCGTACCAGCCGTTCCAGGCGTCCATTGCGGCTTTCCGCTCGGCCTCGTCGGTCGGCATCTTGCCCGAGCCATGATAGACGTAGAGATACTTCGCCATGTTCTCCTCCCTTGGTGAGCGGCATCGAACCGGCATGCGGTCATGCCGCCTGCCGATCATCGGACCAAACCGGCAAACAAGCAACGAGAATGCGAAACGGCTAATATAATGCCCAGTCGTTGCAGCCGCCAACCTCACCTTGCCATGGCGTCATATTCGTCGTTCGGCCGCATATCAATTGCCGCGGCCACCCGGTTCGACATGTTGAAGAAGGCCGTGGTCGAAGCAATGTCCCAGATGTCGCGATCGGTGAAGCCGGCCTTGCGAAGTGCTGCCCGATCGGCCTCGACGATCTTCGCCGGCTCCTCGGTCAACTTGACGGCGAATTCGAGCATCGCGGTCTGCTTGGGCGAAAGATCGGCGGCGCGGAAATTCATCACCATCATTTCGCCGAGCGCAGGGTCGCCGGACAGCTGGCGTACCGCCGCGCCATGCGCGGTCAGGCAATAGTAGCAATGGTTGATCGAAGAGACGGCGACCGCGGTCATCTCGCGTTCCAGCTTCGACAGGCCGGATTCTCCGAGCATTAAATCGTTGTACATGTCGGTGAAGGCACGCAGCTTTTTGTCGTCGAAGGCATAGGCGCGCAGCACGTTGGGGACGAGGCCGAGCTTCTCCTCGCATTTGGCGAAATAGGCTTTTGTCGCCTCGCTCAGATCTCCCAGGCCAAGGTCAAGCGCGGTGATTTTGCCGGTCATGGGTCATTTCTCCTCGTTGGATGACGTCTTGTTGCCGAATTCCGATATTTCTTTGCAAGCCGTCAAACCTTTGTCGCCAAACAGCGGTCATCTGCTACCATAGTCGTAAAAGCATTGACGGGAGGGAAGTGCGTGATGGCCAGCGTGAAATCCGCGAGCAAGCCGAAGAAAAAAGCCACGGCAGCGACAAAAGCGGAGGAAAGGCCAGCCAGGCTCGCCGACTATCTGCTCGCCCGCGCGCCGGCTGAAGACATCGCCACTTATGAGGTAGCCGACCTCGAACGCGCCGCCGATCTGGCCGGCCGGGCTGTTGCCGCTCATAAAAAAGGCGAGTGCGTTGTGGCCGTCGATGCAGATTCCGGCGTCATGCGAGACGGCCGCCCGATGACGGTCATCACGGTCGTCAACGACAACATGCCCTTCCTGTTCGATTCCATCCTCGGCGAGGTCACCGAGACATCAGGCGAACCGACGCTTGTCACCCACCCTGTTATCGTGGTGCGTCACGGCAAGAGCGGTGTCGACGAAATCCTCGGCGATGGCAATTTCGCTAGGGATGACGGCAATCACGACCGGCTGAGCGTCATCCATGTCCATATCCCGCGGCTGACCGCGGAGCAGGCGAGCGGACTGACCGAGCGGCTGCGCAAGATGCTCGGCCAGGTTCATGCCGCCGTCAACGACTGGAGACCGATGCTGGCCCGCCTCGATCAGGCGATTTCCGAGTTCCGCTATACGGCCGTGCCGCTCGACAAGAAGAGCGTCGCCGAGGCGATCGCCTTCCTCGAGTGGCTGCGCGACGACAATTTCACCTTCCTCGGCATGCGCGAATTCAAATACACCGGCGGCGAAGAAAGCGGCAATCTGGAACGCGCCGACAAGCCCGGCCTCGGCATCCTCGCCGATCCCGATGTGCTGGTGCTCAGGCGCGGCACAGAAGCGGTGACGACAACGCCGGAAATCCGCGCCTTCCTGCATGGGCCGGAGCCGCTGATCGTCACCAAGGCCAATGCCAAGTCTTCCGTGCATCGCCGAATCTATCTCGATTACATCGGCGTCAAGACCTACACCGCAAAGGGCACGCTTGCGGGCGAATTGCGCATCGTCGGCCTATTCACCTCGACCGCCTACACGCGCTCGGTGATGAAGATCCCTTATCTCCGCTCAAAGGCCGAAACCATCATCGCCAAGTCCGGCTTCGACCGCCACGATCATTCCGGCAAGGCGCTGATCAACGTTTTGGAGAGCTATCCGCGCGACGAGTTGTTCCAGGTGCCGGTGCCGATCCTGAGGAAGCACGCAGCCGCCATTCTCGGCCTGGTCGAGCGACCGCGGGTGCGGGCGTTGGTGCGCGCCGACCAGTTCGATCGTTTCGTCTCGATCCTCGTCTTCGTGCCGCGCGACCGTTACGACAGCGTGGTGCGCGAGAAAATCGGCAGCTATCTCAAGACCGTTTTCGAAGGCCGGCTGTCGGCCTACTACCCAGCCTTCCCCGAAGGCGGGCTGGCGCGCGTGCATTTTATCATCGGCCGCTCCGGCGGCAAGACGCCGAAGGTCGAGCAAGCGACGATCGAGGCGGCGATCCGCGACATCGTACGCACCTGGGAGGATGCCCTTTCCGATGCAGCGGAGGCCAGTGGCGGCGACCAGGCGTTGAAGGCGATTGCGGCGCGGCTGCCGGAAAGCTACCGCGATTCGTTCAGCGCGGCGGTGGCGCTGGCCGATGCTCGGCGCATTGCCAAAATCAGCGCCGATAATCCGATCGCTATCGACTATTATCGTCATGCCGAGCAGAAGCCGCACCAGGCGTCGCTGAAGATCTATCACCACGGCAGCCCGGTGGCGTTGTCGCGGCGGGTGCCTGTGCTGGAAAACATCGGCTTCCGCGTCATCAGCGAGCGCACTTTCGAGGTCGGCGACGACCAGTCCGGCATGATCAGTAGTGATCAGCCCGGCCTGGTCTTCATCCACGACATGGAGCTGGAGAACAGCTACGGCAAGCCGATCGACCTTGCCGATGGCGGCGCGGTGTTCGAGGATGCGTTCCTTTCCGTCTGGCGCGGCGACGTCGACAATGACGGCTATAACGGCCTTGCCCAGACCGCCGGCCTGTGGTCGGGCGAGATCACCATCCTGCGCGCCTATGGCCGCTATCTGCAGCAGGTCGGCATTCCGCAAAGCCAGGATTTCATCGCCGCTGCGCTCAACCGCTATCCCGACATCGCGCGCGGCCTGCATGCGCTGTTCATCGCCCGGCTTGGCCCAACGGCCGAGACCGAAGGCGTTGTCGCGGCAAAGCACCTCAAGGCCAAGATCAAGGACGCGCTGGAAGATGTGCCGAATATCGACGACGACACCATCATCCGGCGTTATCTCAATCTGATCGACGCCTCGCTGCGCACCAATCATTTCGTTGCCGATACGAAAGAGAAAGGCCAGTCGCTGGCGATCAAGCTCGATTCGCATGCGGTGGAAGGATTGCCGGCGCCGCGGCCGTGGCGGGAGATCTTCGTCTACGGTTCCGAGGTCGAGGGGCTGCACCTGCGCTTCGGTCCGGTGGCGCGCGGCGGCCTGCGCTGGTCGGACCGCGCCCAGGACTATCGCACCGAGGTGCTCGGCCTGGTCAAGGCGCAGCAGGTCAAGAACGCCGTCATCGTGCCGGTCGGCGCCAAGGGCGGCTTCTATCCCAAGAAGCTGCCGATGAGCGCCGGCCGCGATGCGATCTTCGAGGCCGGCACATCGGCCTACAAGAACTTCGTCTCCAGCCTGCTGTCGATCACCGACAATATCGGCCTCGACGGTGTCATCCCGCCGGCCGGCGTCGTGCGCCGCGACCCGGACGATCCGTATTTCGTCGTCGCCGCCGACAAGGGCACGGCGACCTTCTCCGACACCGCCAATGCGATCTCAGAGAAGCACGGCTTCTGGCTCGATGACGCCTTCGCCAGCGGCGGCTCGGCCGGCTACGATCACAAGAAGATGGGCATCACCGCCAAGGGCGCCTGGGAAGCGGTCAAGCGGCATTTCCGCGAGATCAACCGCGACATCCAGACCTCGCCCTTCACCGTCGTCGGTGTCGGCGACATGTCGGGCGACGTGTTCGGCAACGGCATGCTTTTGTCGCCGAAGACCCGGCTGATCGCCGCCTTCGACCATCGCGACATCTTCATAGATCCCGATCCGGATATGGCGGCGTCGATGGCCGAGCGCGAGCGCATGTTCGCTCTCCCCCGCTCGAGTTGGCAGGACTACGACAAGACCAAACTGTCGGAAGGCGGCATCATCGTCTCGCGCAACCAGAAGTCGATCACCTTGCCGGCGGCAGCGGCGGCGGCGATCGGCTTGGCCAAGACCACCGCAACGCCGGTCGAGATCATGACCGCCATCCTCAAGGCGCCGGTCGATCTTCTCTGGTTCGGCGGCATCGGTACATATCTCAGGGCATCGACCGAGACCAACGCCGAGGTAGGTGACCGCGCCAATGATGCCGTCCGCATCACCGCGCTCGACGTGCGCGCCAAGGTGATCGGCGAGGGCGCCAATCTCGGCGTCACGCAGCGGGCGCGTATCGAGTTCGGCATGAATGGAGGCCGCTGCAATTCCGACGCCATCGACAATTCCGGCGGCGTCAACTGCTCCGACGTCGAGGTCAACATCAAGATCGCGCTGGCGTCCGCCATGCGCAAGGGATCGTTGACGCGTCCGGCCCGCAACAAGCTGCTGGCCGAGATGACCGACGAGGTCGGCTCACTTGTCCTATCCAACAACTACCAGCAAACACTGGCGCTTTCGATCGCGCGCAAGCGCGGCCTCGCCGACATCGCGCATCAGAGCCGCTTCATGACGGCGCTGGAGGCGCGCGGCCTGCTCGACCGAGCCGTCGAGACGCTGCCGTCGCCGGCGGCACTCGCCGAGCGCGAAGCGCGCGGCGAACCGCTGACCAGGGCCGAGCTCGGTGTGCTGCTCGCCTATGCCAAGATCGTGCTGTTTTCCGACATCGTCGCCAGCGACGTGCCGGACGATGCGCATTTCGACCGCGACCTGATGGGCTATTTCCCGGACCGGATGGCGAAGAAATACGTCGCCGAGATCCACGGCCACCGGCTGCGCCGCGAGATCATCACGCGGGTCGTCGCCAACGATCTGGTCAATCGCGGCGGCCCGTCCTTCGTCAACCGGCTGCAGGAAGCGACGGGGCGCACCGCCGCCGACGTGGTGCGCACCTTCGCGGTGGTGCGCGATGGTTTTGCCTTGCCGGCGCTCTATCGCGAGATCGACGCGCTCGACAACCAGATCGACGGCCAGGTGCAGCTCGATCTCTATCAGATGGTCAGCCGGCTGATCTACGTGACCAGCGGCTGGTATCTGAAGAACGATACCGGCACGGCACCGCTTGGCCAGCGCATCACTGAGCTGCTGGAAGCCCGCAAGGCGCTGGAGCCCAAGCTCGTTTCGCTGCTGCCGGCTTTCTCGCGCGAGCGGATCGAGGAGAAGCGGCACGGGCTGTTCAAGAGCGGCGCGCCGGAACGGCTGGCCGAGCAGCTGGCGCTGAGCGAGGTGGCGGAACTGATCCCCGACATCGCGCTGACGGCGCGTACGGCCGGCGCCGACATCGTCGCGGCGGCCAGGGCGTTCTTCGCGGTCAGCGATGCCTTCCGTATCCCTCGTGTCGAGGACGCTGCACGCTCGATCACGCCATCGGACTATTACGACCAGCTGGCGCTTTCGCGTGCCACCGACACGATCGGCGCCGCACGGCGCGGCATCGCTGTGGCGGCGCTCACCGGCCACGCCAAGACGGCCGATCCGGTAGCAGCCTGGCTGGAAGCCGGTGGCGAACGAGTGGCGCGCATCCGCGACCGGCTGCAGGCGCTCACCGAGGGCGGCGACATCACCGTGTCGCGGCTATCGGTCGCTTCCGGGCTGATGAGCGATCTGACGGGGATGTGAGCGAGATTCGTTCGGCGCGGTTGGCGCCGCCCGTTCAGCCGGCTGATAAGCTGCGCCAATCGTGGTCGTTTGCATGCGCACTGCAAAACATGCAGACATGGGGCCAACCGCTAGCGTTACAAAGGCGATCGGAGGGGACATGACCGAAGTAGCACTGCAGCGTGCGTCTGGGCGCGGCATCTGGGGATGGATGCTGTTCGACTGGGCGGCGCAGCCGTTCTTCACGGTCGTCACCACCTTCATCTTCGGGCCTTACTTCGTCTCGCGCATGGCGAGCGATCCGGAAACCGGCCAGGCGGCCTGGGGTTACGGCATCGCCGCGGCGGGCCTGGTCATCGCCGTGCTGTCGCCGGTCCTCGGCTCGATCGCCGATCAGACCGGCCCACGCAAGCCGTGGATAGCGTTCTTCGCCGCGGTCAAGGTCACCAGCCTTTGCCTGCTTTGGTTCGCGGCCCCCGGTTCGAACCTTTTCATGGTCGTGTTCTTGTTCTCGCTGGCGTCGGTCGCGGCCGAATTTTCGACCGTGTTCAACGATTCGATGATGCCGCGCCTGGTGCCGAAGAGCGAGATCGGCCGGATTTCCAACATGGCCTGGGGCCTTGGTTATCTCGGCGGGATGATCGCGCTGATCTTCGTGGTCGCCTGCATGGCCGGTTCGCCGGAAACGGGCAAGACGATCATCGGCATCGACCCGCTGTTCGGGCTCGACCCGAAGCTCGGCGAGGACGCCCGGGCCACCGGGCCGCTGTCGGCCGGCTGGTATTTCCTCTTCATCCTGCCGATGTTCTTCTTCACGCCGGACGCTATCAAGGGCATCCCGATCGGGCCGGCGGTGCGAGAGGGGCTGGCGGAGCTGAAAGTAACACTGGGTGAGGTGCGCAAGCGCAGCGGTATCTTTCGCTTCCTCGTCGCCCGCATGATCTATCAGGACGGGGTCAATGCGCTGCTGGCGCTGGGTGGTACGTTTGCGGCTGCAATGTTCCATTGGTCGATCACCGAGATCGGCATTTTCGGCATCATTCTCAACGTCGTCGCCATCTTCGGCTGTCTGGTTGCAGCTCGTCTCGACACGGCACTTGGTTCAAAAACCATCGTGATGATCTCGCTGGTCCTGCTCGGCATCGCCACGATCGGCATCGTCTCGACCGGACCGGGCTACACTTTGTTCGGCCTCTGGATGATGCCCGGACCAGACAGTGGCGGCCTGTTCGGTACGGCGGCGGAAAAGGCCTACATCTTCTTCGGCCTGTTAATCGGCGTGGCTTTCGGGCCCGTGCAGGCGTCGTCACGGTCCTATATGGCGCGCAGCGTCACAGCCGCCGAATCCGGCCGTTATTTCGGCATTTACGCGCTGGCCGGCAGGGCAACCAGTTTCTTGGCGCCGTTCATGGTCGCGTCCGTCACCCTGGCCAGTGGCTCGGCGCGCCTCGGCATGGCGGTGATCGTGCTGTTCCTTGGGCTCGGCATGGCGATCCTGGTCAAGACGCCCTATCCGGCGGACCGGCCAAGCGAATAGCAACAGCGCTTCTTCCTTTTCCGCAAACGCTCAATGCCGGAAATGCCTCACGCCCGTAAACACCATGGCGATGCCGTGTTCGTCGGCGGCAGCGATGACGCCCTTGTCGTTCATCGAGCCGCCCGGTTGGATGACGGCGGTGGCGCCGGCGGCGATCGCGGCCAGCAGCCCATCGGCGAAGGGGAAGAAGGCGTCGGAGGCGACGACCGAGCCCTTGGTCAGCGGTTCGGCAAGGCCCGCCGCCTCGGCGGCGCCGAGTGCCTTGCGCGCGGCGATGCGTGAGGAGTCGACCCGGCTCATCTGGCCGGCGCCGATGCCGACGGTGGCACCGGCCTTGACGTAGACGATGGCGTTGGACTTGACGTGCTTGGCGATGCGGAAGGCGAATTTCAGGTCGGCCATTTCGGCCGGCGTCGGCGCGCGCTTGGTCACCACCTTCAACTCAAGGTCGTCGACGACGGCGTTGTCGCGGGACTGGACGAGCAGGCCGCCCGCGACGGATTTGACCGTCGTGCCTGATGTGCGCGGGTCCGGCAGGCCACCGGTGACCAGCAGGCGCAGGTTTTTCTTTGCCGCGACGATTGCTGCTGCCTCATCGGTCGCGCCGGGCGCGATGATCACCTCGGTGAAGGTCTTGACGATTTCTCCGGCGGCCTCGGCGTCGAGGATGCGATTCACAGCGACGATGCCGCCGAAGGCCGAAACCGGATCGCAGGCCAGCGCCTTGACGTAGGCCGCCTTCAGCGAAGCGCCTTCGGCGACGCCGCACGGGTTGGCGTGCTTGATGATGGCGACGGCGGCTGAGTGGTTCGGATCGAATTCGCCGACCAGTTCGAAGGCGGCGTCGGTGTCGTTGATGTTGTTGTAGGACAGCTGCTTGCCCTGAAGCTGGCGCGCCGTGGCGACGCCCGGCCGCTTGTCGCCATTGACGTAGAAGCCGGCGCTCTGATGCGGGTTCTCGCCGTAGCGCATCACCTCGACCAGCCTGCCGCCAAAGGCGCGCCAGGTCGGGTGTTCGATCTCGAGCGCTTCCGCCAACCAGCCGGAGATCGCCGCGTCATAGGTGGCGGTGCGGGCAAAGGCCTTGGCCGCCAGCTTCTTGCGGAAATCCAGCGACAGCGAGCCGATGTTCATCTCCAGCGCGTTCAGCACCGAGGCGTAGTCGCCGGGATCGGTGACGATGGCGACATAGGCATGGTTCTTGGCCGAGGCGCGGATCATTGCCGGTCCGCCGATGTCGATGTTCTCGACGATCGATGCGTAATCGGCGCCGGAGCGGCGGACCTCCTCGAACGGATAGAGATTGGAGACGACGAGATCGATCGGCTCGATGCCGTATTTGCGCATTGCCGCGGAATGCTCCGGATCGTCGCGCACGCCAAGCAGCGCGCCATGCACGCTGGGATGCAAGGTCTTGACGCGGCCATCCATGATCTCGGGAAAACCGGTGAGCTCAGAGACGTCGCGCACCGCCAGGCCCGCTTCGGCGATCGCCTTTGCCGTGCCGCCGGTCGAGACCAACTCGACGCCCGCCGCTGCCAGCGCTTTGGCGAAATCGATGAGCCCGGTCTTGTCGAAAACGGAGAGCAGGGCGCGACGCATCGGAACGAGGTCAGGCGCGGGAATGTTCTTGGCGGCGACGGCCATGGGGTGGCGGCCTTTCACGACTGGTGTGATGGATGCCGCGCCCGTAGCACATGCCGCCCGGAAATCAAACCGGCGGTCAGGCAGGCTCAGCTGTTTTCCGGATAACCGGCGATGCTGGTACGCGTCAGCTGCCAGTGGATTTCGGCGACTTCCGAGGCCTTGAAGGCGAGCACGATCTGGCGGCTGCGGCGCGGGCCGCCGAGACCGGCGAAATAGATCGACTCCTCGACCTCCGGCACCACTTCGGCTGCTGTAAACACCCACGTGTCGGCCTGGTCGGCGGTCATCACCAGGCGATCATGCTCGTCCTGCAGCAAGCTGATGTCGGGGTGGACGTGGAAGCGGACGGTGACGAAGTCGCGGCCGTTGTTGCGGATCGCCGCATTGCCGGGCCGCTGGAAGCGGTCCCTGCCGGCCAGCACATTGCCGTCCGAGGAGAGCTTCAGTTCGCGCTCATGCAGGAAGCCGAAGCGGGGGACATAGCCATCATGGCGGGCGATGAACCCCTGAATGCCCTTCTGGTCGGTGCGCTTGCACTGCACATGCTGCGGGCCGCCGATCAGCGGCGAACCGAGCAGGTCGTTGACGCGCAGCGAATGGCTGAAGCGTGCCGACGAGGTGTCGTTGATGGTGGCGGTCGAGTGCGCGGCGGTGGCGCGCGCCAGCGGCCGGAATTCAGCCGCGCCATAGGTGTCGATGCCGGCATTGACGATGTAGTGCTGGCGGCCGGACGACAGCTCGAAGGCGAGGCAGCTGGCGTGCGCGGCGTTGGACACGTCGATCGGCGGCGGCAGGCCGGTGTCGGCTATGACCGTCACGCCGCCCATCGACAGGCGCTCATAGCCGGAATGCGGCGCATGCAGCAGCGGCGCGCCGGCGGTGTCGTCATGGCGCAGGATGGTGGCGATGCGGTCATGGATGGTGGCGCCCATGCCGTTGAAACGGGCGAGGCTGCCGTCCTGATGGCGGAAGAAGCGCAGCGCCGGCAGCATGCGGTCGATGGCGCCGATCAGCGCCTGCGGCGGCGTCTCCGCCTGATTGGCATAGGTCTGCCGCAGCGGCAGAAGGTCGGCGAGGATTTCCAAGACGACCATCGGATTGCGCGAAATGTGTCCGCCGTCGGCAAGGATCTGGCGGTCGAGTTCCACGGCAAGGTTGCGGGTCGCGCCACGCAGCGCCGAGGCCGGCGCCGGCAGGGACAAAGCGGCGAAGGCGAGCGCGATGCGGGCGCGCAGCCTGTCCTTGCCGTCCGGCATTTCGCGCGCCATCGACCTGAGGTAGCGGATCTGGACGGCGAGCGATTTCAGGAAGGCGCGGTAGAAGGGAAACTCGGCCCCCTGCAACACGACGGAGGAGTGCTGCAGCCAGGCGATGATGCGCTTGGCCGTCGTGCCGGACTCCCAGGCGACGCCGGAAATATGGCTGCCATGCATGACGATCCAGTCGGAAACCAGGGCGCGGGCGTTGGCGGCGGCAAGGTCGGTGGCGGCGGCGCGCATGTGGCGCAGCCAGCGAAAACCGTGCAGCGTTTTCTGCCAGCCATGATTGGGCACGTTGATCTGGAAAGGCGACTTGCCGCCGGTCTCGACCAGATGCCCCGACAGGGGATAGCGGCCGTAGTAGATCTCGAGTGCGATCTGCGGGTCGGCGAGGCGCAGGTCCGGCGGTGCGATCAGCACACGTTCCGGCGTGCGGCCAAAATAGCGCCAGCGGTAGACCGGCCCGGCACGCAGGCGCCGGCGCGTTTTGCGCCAGAACTCCTTCGCGACAAGCGTCCACAGGCGCGTCGTGCTGCTGGCAGCAACTGCCAAAACCCCTCCTGATCGTCCTCTACCCCATCACCGAGTTTACATGATTGCTGGACTCGTGCGAAGGCGAATTCCATCGGACGATGCCGGCTCACCCGGTATTGACCCCGATAATCGCCAAAAAGCCGGTAAATCCGGGCAGTTAAGTCAAAGCGCGTCGCGCCCGACCGGTCGAATGCAACGCGCTTTGGTATTCTGTTTTATGCATGTCGTTGTCCCAAAACCGCTGCACACTTTTGGGCGACATGCATTAGCCGGCTCGGCGGATGCGAGCCGCGAAGAAGCCATCGAGACCGGAAACCCCGGGCGAACCAAGATCCAGATCGGCGGGCGTGGTGCGCAGTGTGCCTTGTGGCGTCAGGAACGGATCGATGCCGGCGATCTCGCTTTGCTGCAGCGGATCATTGGCTATGTCAGCCGTGCCGGCCAGAAAGGCGCGATAGAGGTCCTCGCCTTCGAGCGGGTCGAGCGAACAGTTGGAAAAAACGATCCGACCGCCGGGTTTCACCAGCGTGACGGCGCGGCCGAGCAGCCTGCGTTGCAGGTCGGCGAGTTTTTCGACATCGGCCACCGTCTTGGTCCATGGCACATCGGGATGCCGCCGCACCGTGCCGGTCGACGAGCAGGGCGCGTCGAGGAGAACGGCGTCGAACAATTCCTTCGGCTCGTATTTGAGCAGGTCGGCCTGGACGATCTCGGCGGACAGACCGAGACGGTCGAGGTTTTGCGTCAGCCGCACCAGCCGGTTTTTCGAGGTGTCGACGGCGGTGACCTTGGCGCCGGCGAGAATGAGCTGCGCGGTCTTGCCGCCGGGGGCCGCGCAGAGATCGGCGACGCGAAGTCCCCTGACATCGCCGAACAACCGGGCAGGCAGACTGGCCGCGGCGTCCTGGACCCACCAGGCGCCATCGGCAAAGCCGGGCAGTTCGGTGACGGGCCCGACGAGATTCTCGACCCGGATCGTGCCGGTCGGCAGGACGATGCCGCCGAGCCTTTCGGCCCAAAGCTCGGGATCGGCTTTGACTGAAAAGTCGACCGGCGCCTCGACGCGGTGGGCTTCCAGGATCTGCCTTGCCTTCTCTGGGCCATAGGTGGCCTTCAGCCGCTCGGAAAACCATTTGGGCGCTTCGTCGGTGGCGGCGAGGGCAGCAGGCAGTTCCGTTTCCTTGGCGCGCGCCAGCGTGCGCAGCACGCCGTTGACGAGGCCGGAGAATCGCACCGTGCGCGGATCGGACTTGGCATGGGTCACAGCGAGGTCGACCGCGGCGCTATCGGGAATGTCGAGGAACAGGATCTGTGCGGCTGCCACATGCAATATGTGCGACAGCGCGGTAGCGTTGGGCGGCAGCGGCTTTTCCAGGCGCCGCGCCAGCAGCCCCGATATGGTCATGCGATAGCGCAATGCGGTGACCAGAATGGCGCGGACCAGGCCACGGTCGCGCAGGTCGAGCGCCTTGTATTGCGGGTGGCCGTTCTCATGATCGGTCAGCCCGTCAAGCGGTGTCCGGGCATCGATGACGGCGGCAAGCAGGCGCGCCGCCGTCTTGCGGGCGGCGAGGCCGGCAACGAAGTCGCCGCCGTCTTTGTGTTCCTGATCGCCTGAAACCGTGCGTCGAGGTCCTCTGTCCGCCACGCTCACGACCACCGGCCCTTGGGCCCGGTCGGGTTGCGGCCCCACGGGTTGGATTTCGGCTTGGCTGGTTCCGCCGGCTGCTCGGGTTGTGCTGCCTGGTCCCAGGGGCCGGATGGCCGCTGTTCGTCCGCCTGCCGTGGCGTCGGGGCCTGGCGCGGGGCGGCCCGGGTTTCGCCGCCTTGCATCTGCTGCGCCATCGCCTGCAGAGCAGCGATGCGGTTTTCTGTGTTCGGGTGTGTGGAAAACAGACTGTCCATACGCTCGCCGGAAAGAGGATTGATGATGAAGAGATGCGCGGTTGCCGGATTGCGCTCGGCATCGGGGTTGCGGATGCGTTCGGCGCCGCGAGCGATCTTGTCAAGGGCGGATGCCAGCCAGAGCGGGTGTCCACAGATTTCAGCGCCGCGCCGGTCGGCCTCGTATTCGCGGGTCCGGCTGACAGCCATCTGCACGATCATCGCGGCAAAGGGCGCCACGATCATCGCCGCCAGCACGCCGACAAAGCCGAACGGGCTGTTGTTGTCGCGGTTGCCGCCAAGGAAGAAGGCGAAGTTGCCGAGCATCGAGATGGCGCCGGCAAAGGTGGCGACGATCGTCATGGTCAGCGTGTCGCGGTGCTGCACATGGGCGAGTTCGTGCGCCATGACAGCTGCGACTTCTTCATGCGTCAAAGCTTGCAACAGACCGGTGGAGGCGGCGACCGCCGCGTTTTGCGGATTGCGGCCGGTGGCGAAGGCGTTCGGCTGCGGATTGTCGATCAGGTAGGTCTTCGGCATCGGCAGGCCAGCCTGTTTGGCCAGCGACTGGACGATAGCATAATATTCGGGCGCGGTCCTTTCGTCGACCTCGACGGCGCGGTTCATCGACAGCACCATTTTGTCCGCGTTCCAATAGCTGAACAGATTGGTGCCGGCGGCGATCAGCAGCGCGATCATCATGCCGCCCGATCCGCCGATCAAAAAGCCGACACCCATGAACAGTGCCGTCATTGCGGCAAGAAGCATGGCGGTGCGAATTGTGTTCATCGTCTGCTCCTGTCGAGGCGATAGCGAAAGGGGGTCGATCGTCATTACAGCGCCGCGCGTCCTTTCGGACGCGCAAAGGACGCTGTAACGCTCTTATTTTGCGCATGATCCTTTCCGAAAATCGATTCCGATTTTCGGGGTCATGCGTGAGTTCATCGCTATATGATGGGAAACGCCAGTTCCTGTTTCAATCCGCTGGAAATATCGCATGAACGACGAAACCAGTAAAATCGATGCCGACCTTGGCCGTGACGTCGAGCCAAAGACGCTGACGCCAGCAGCCAGACGTGCGCTCGCGGAAGCCGAAGCGAGACGCGTGAAGTATCTGGAGAAGGAAGCCGCAGTGCCGAAGGAAATCGGCGGCCGCAGCGGGAAGGAGCCCGGTCGCTATGGCGACTGGGAGGTAAAGGGCCTGACCAGCGACTTCTAAGGATATGTTGATATTCAGGTGATGCTGACCTGCAAGCCTGACCTGAATCTCAACACACCTTTGGACGGCGTTGCGCTACATCTTTAGGCGGCGCTGCGCTGCGGCTCGAGCGCGATCCAGCCACGCTCGTCAACGGTGATGCCGACGCCGTCGTAGCCCGCGATCGCGGCATGCTGTGTTGGCAACGGATGCGTATGCGTGGCGTTGATGACCATGACCGCCGCGCCCGCCGCCTCGGCTGCGATGATGCCAGCCGGAGCATCTTCGAACACGAGGCAGTCGCGTGCATCGAAGCCGAGCCGTTCCGCGCCAAGCCGGAAGCAATCGGGCGCCGGCTTGCCGTGGGAAACATCTTCCGCCGCGACGAGAACGGCCGGGACAGGGATGCCGGCAGCCTTCATGCGCAACAGCGCCAGTTCACGTGGCGCGGAGGTCACGATCGCCCAACGCTCGGGCGGCAGCGCGTTGAGAAACGCCACGGCGCCGGCGATCTGGAGAATGCCGTCCAGATCGGCCGCCTCGGCCTTCAGCAGCAATTCAGCCTCGCGCGCCGGGTCGACGCCTGGGAGTGCCAGGCCGGTGATGGTCTCGATTGCCCGCACGCCATGGATCGTCGGCAGGAAGGCGGCGACGTCGAGGCCTTGGCGGCGTGCCCAATCGCTCCATACCCGTTCCGCCGAGGCGATGGAATTGATGAGCGTGCCGTCCATATCGAAGAGGAAGGCCGCGAATTTTCTGCCTGCGTACATGGTTTTCCTTGAGTAAGGGGGTGCTTGTGGCGGTCGCCGAACCTAACGTCGCGGCGTCCTTATGGGAAGGCGTGAGGGGTCACCTTTTCGATGGTCCCTCCGGAATGTTGGCATAGATAACTCCTCCAATCAGGTCGGCTGAACATTGTGCGAATCGGTAGCTGGGTTGCTCGACAATCGGAAGGGCCGGGGGCCTTGCTACGCCGGACTCCTCCCCTAATTGCTTCCGTGGGCGCCTTACTCGCGAGTTCGCCTTTGGGGGCAGCGGCGGTTTGCGCCGTTCTGACTGCATGCCGCGGAAAGACGGTCAGACCGACACACCTATGGAGGTCGTCGTGCGTCAATCCCGTGGATCCAGCTGGGCATTTCTTGCAGTCGCTTGCTCGATCGCGGTAGCTTGTGCTGGCGCTGCAGCCGGCGGCCAGAACGGCCGAGGGCAAGGCGCTGGCGGCCATCATGGTGACAATGGTGGAGGCAATGATGGCGGAAGCCACGGCGCTGGCGGCCATCGCAGCGAAGGCCGCAACAGCGGCCCGCACAAAGGGCTTGGCGGCGACCCCAGCAGTAGTTCACCGGTGGACGACGGCGAGACCAGCGCCACTACAACGACCGTAGAGGCGCCAACTACAGCCAGTACCGTCCCATCCGCAGATCGCGGACAGTCGCTCGGCCTCCCGCCCACCCTACAGCCTTCCAACGACAGCAACAATTCATCAACGGTCAGTCCAATCGTAGCGCTGCCGGGCGTCCCGAATGAAGTCGTTCGCGCCTGCCATGATGCAGTCGAGTCGGCCGCCGCCCCGTTCGATGCGACCAGTGTGCGCGTCAGCAGCGCAGGTTTCATACATCGCCTGAGCCCAGATACGATCTCGGCTCCCATTGAGGTCAGCATCGACTATGCGCGGCAAGGCAACGTAGAGACGCGGCGGGCGCCGATTCAATGCCAATTGGATGCGACAGGCAGCGTTATCGGACTGACATAGCGCATCGCGCAGAACTCCTTGCCGAGGGAGCAGGGCGAATTCGAAAGAGATGACTCATCCCGGCCTAACGGAGGGCGCGAGGCTATGACCTAATAATCGGGGCCTTAAAGAGGGATCGCGCCGTCGTTTTGGAAATTACTCCAATGTCGTCTGTATCGGCCTGAGCGAATAGGGAAGTGTGATAGAACGCACGCGGGTCGTCCGCGACGGATTGCGAACCTTGCTGCGTGCAGTCTTCTGGCTGACAGTCTTCACTTGGCCGGTCGCGGCTGCTGCGCGGGCGGAACGCGGCCTCGGCGACGGTTCGACCTGCGCGCTGGGGCGCTCAGTCCTGAGCCTGTCATTGTCGGCGCGCGCGGTGGCCAGGTCGCGGGCAAGAGAAGCAGCGGCTTCACGTTGCTTGTCCAGAGCCGTCTTCAAGCCGGCGACCTCTGCCACGATTGCTCGGGCGGCGTCGCGCTCGCGGCGAGTTCTGTCGATATCCTCATGGATCGAGACTGCTGCAGCGCGTTCTCGTGCCAGAGCCTGCGCCGTCTCGGCTGCAGTCTGTTCGGCACGCTCTCTCGCTGTGACTGCACCGGTCCGTTCCTGCTCAGCCGCGTCCGCGCGCTCCACGAGCGCGGCATTGGACAGTTTGACTTTGGCGAGATCGCCACGAAGGTCCGCAGACTTCCGGCGCTCGTCATCGAGCATTCCGCTCGCTTGCGCCAGCGAAGCCTTGGCCTTGGTGCGATCCTTGGCGGTCTCGATCTCAAGCTGTTCAATTTGCGCCCGCGCTCGCGATAGCTCGCGCGCCAGCCACTCCGTTCGCTGACGCTCCAGATGAGCAGCGGGCATCTCCACAAAAACATAGTTGGCGGTCTCGCGCAGCAGCGTGCGGGCATCTCCCGCAATGCGTCGAAGTGCGTCAAGGGTTCGAGCTGCCGCGAGTTCGTTGCGCAATCGCTCCTCGCGTGCGTTGTCGGCGGCTGCCATGGTTGCCCTCAGCGCGCCGATCTGCTTGCTCGACTCCAGGAGCGCTTTCTGCAGAGCGGCGCTCCTCGCGCGCTCGCCTTCCGCCGCCCCCTGCTCCTGGCGGGCCAATTCCCTGGCAGCGGCTGCCTGAGCACGAACTGCCCCGACTTGCGCCCGAGCTGCCCCAAGATCCGGATTGAGCAATTCGACATTCGTGCGCCCGTCTCCCTGGGCTGGTCTATGCATGCCTAGCGCAGCACTCGCAGGAAGCTCGAAGGATCGCGAAGGTTCCGGATGGGCAGGGCCTTGCGCCTGCGAAATGGCGGGGGCTCTTTCGATCCAGTTTTGTCTCGTCATCGCATAGCCAAGCGGCACGGCCAGACAGATTGCGGCGACGCCCAAACGGAGTACAAGACCGATCGGCCTGAGAACGCGAGGGGGTGAGGCTGTCGCGATGGTCGGGTCGGGATCCAGGCTGGATCGTCCCGTTTGCGCTATGACCTTCAAACCGCGATGCGCCGGATTGGCCAACTGAGCAACTTTGCGACGCAATCGGCCGGATTGCGGTATGTCGGTTGCGGAAGCAAAAGCACTGGTCTGGGCCACTGACGAGCGCGCGCAGGCTTCGGAACTTGCGTCGAAATGTTCGACCCGCACCCCAAAATGACGGTAGTTGGCATTCTGAGGCCGAACATTCAGGTCTGCCGTGTCTGAAAGAGCTGCAACCTGAGAAGAAGGGGCACGCTCGGTTGCAGGGTCGACCGGGCCTTGCCAGTCCCAAGAAGCCTCCCCGGGAGGATAAGATACGCCTTCGCTCAGGTAGGCATCTGGTTTTAGGCGCCGCCACCTTTGCACTCCGATAGCAATGCGCCGAAGCACAAGATAGATGCCCACTGATGCAAGTATTGCTATCCCGCCCAGTACGGCAATATCTGCATCGTTTGCGTAAATCTCAGCAAGATGATTTGGCATTGGCGTGCCCGTGCGGTCTTGGGTGTATTCTTAAGCTCGTGAAGCGGTGCTTTGGCCCTCACCTTGGCGCTGGCTAGGCCTTGGATCGCTCGCGAAGTCACTTGCTTCGAGGTCGACGGTCCATCCTGAACTTAAGCTAGGTCACAGAGCTCCACGGTCAACCGTCACCATTTTCATAACAGCGGCACCCATAAGCGAACGTGCCGTCGGACATTCCTCGAAATATTGCGACGCGTTCACCTCGACCGCTGGCGCGGCCTCGTCGGGCGGACCTCATTCTAAGTCTTGGCAGTAGGTTCGCCACCGAACATGAGAGCGCACGAGGAAAATGGTTGGGCGAACCATTCGCCAGCTGGCTGTTTTGTTGAAAAGGCGACGTCCCAAGGGAACCACAGCCAGTTCTGTCGCGTTCCAACAAACTGCTTTCCACGATAATCGAAGGGGGACTGCGATGCTGATCCGGCTCGGCTATGAAATCGCCATCGAATGCACAGCAGGCACTCCGGTGATTTCGGTGCTCGAGATACACAAGGACAGGCAAGCCGACATCAAGCGGCAGACGCGGGTGCTGACATCGCCTGCCGTGCCGACCAGGCTCTACCACGATCTGCACGGCAATGCCTGCCGCCGCTTCACGGCGCCAGCCGGGAGCTTTCGCATCCTCTACGATGCGGTCGTCGAGGACAGCGGCGAGATGGACGAGGTCAACACGCTGGCCAGGGAAGTGCCGGTGGCGGACCTGCCCGACGAGGTGCTCGGTTATCTCCTGGGCAGCCGCTATTGCGAGACAGATCATCTCAGTGACCTGGCCTGGCAACTGTTCGGCCATCTCCCGCCCGGCTGGGCGCGGGTGCAGGCGATCGTCGACTATGTCCACAACCGGTTGTCGTTCGGCTATGGCTATGCGCGCTCGACCCGCACCGCGGCCCAGGCGCATGAGGAGCGCGTCGGCGTCTGCCGCGACTACGCCCATCTGGCGATCACGCTGTGCCGCTGCATGAACATTCCCGCGCGCTATGTGAACGGCTATCTCGGCGATATCGGCGTGCCGATCGATCCGGCGCCGATGGATTTCTCGGCATGGCTGGAAGTGTTCCTCGACGGCAAATGGTACACGTTCGATCCCCGCCACAACAGGCCGAGGATCGGCCGCGTCGTCATCGCGCGCGGCCGCGACGCCACCGACGTGCCGCTGCTGCACAGCTTCGGCCCGCACCGGCTCAGCCTGTTCAAGGTGTGGACCTACGAACAGGAAGGCAATCTGTTCAACCCGCCCTATCACGGCATCGACAGGACCGTCAGCGCGCAGATGCTGGCCTAGTCGCGAGGCCTACCGACGCAACGGTTCCAGAAACATGGTCCGCTTCGGCACAGGGGCACTGTGCCGCAACAGGACGTCGTCGAGCTTCCTTCGATTGGCTTGTCCTGAGGATGGTAACCAGCTCGTAAACGCAGCTGCAGCGCGCGTTGTTCTGTTTACCAGTCATTCACCTTCGCAAAGGACGAAATCAAGCAAAAACAATGTGTTGCTGAAGGGCGGCGTGCTTTCGGCGGCCAAGCGGCGTCATCCGGCGGGAATCCTGCATTGCCCTGTCTGCGGCGACGAGGCCGAGGCAAGCGGAGGCTGTAGGATGCGGAATTACGGGGGTCTTGTTCACGCGGTCGGCGGGTTCGCCAGAGATCGCGGTGGAAATTTCGCAGTCCTGTTCGGCCTTGCTGCCTCGGTCTTGGCGCTGGGCGTTGGCTTTTCCGTCAACGTCTCGCAGCTGTACAATGCCAGATCGAGCCTGCAGGGCGTGGTCGACGCCGCGGTCACGTCGACGGCGCGCGACCTGACGACCGGTGCCATCAAGGAAGCCGACGCCAACACATCGGTGCAGGCCTTTCTCGACGCCAACAGCCAGGCAGGCATCCTGCAGGCCGACCAGATCGTGCTCGACAGCCTGATTGTCAGCAGGACCGCCAAGACGGTCCAGGCGGACGCCCATGTCGACGTCGCCCTGTATTTCCCGATTCTTGGCATGGGCGACATGAAACGCGTCACCGCTTCCACGACGGCGCTCTATTCGGACAAGACCATCGAAGTGGCGATGATGCTCGACGTAACAGGATCGATGGCGAAGCGGGGCAACGTCGACAAGATCGGCGATCTGAAAGCAGCCGCGAAAAACGCCGTCCAGACGATGCTTCAGAACCAGGATCCAAACAACCCCCGCATCCGCGTCGCGATTGTGCCTTACGCATCTGGCGTGAATGCCGGCAAGCTGGCGGAAAACGTCTATGCCGAGAAGCAAGGGAGCTCCGACCTGCCACCCGTCGCCGGCAGTCCGCTTCTCGTCGCCGAGACGGGCAAGAATCTGCTGCCGTCCTTCAGCGAATACATCTCCATTGCTGGCGCGGCGATGCCGCACCCCGATAATTGCGCCACCGAGCGCAAGGACAAAAACGGCGATGCGGATATGAGCGCCGACGGCCCAGACACGGTTCGCACGGACGGGAACGGCAAGAAATATTACGCGCTCGTCAATCGGGATGATCATCTCGGTGGCGGGGGAATGAACAGGTGCCCTGGTGCGGAGGTGATCCCGCTGACCGCCGATTCCGGCGCATTGCTTGATTCGATCGGCGACTTCCGAGCCGAAGGATATACGGCCGGCGCGATCGCCATTCAGTGGACCTATTATATGCTGTCGCCGCAATGGCGCGGCGCGATCAAGAACGCTGGCCTCGGCAAAGGCGCCTCGGATGCCGATGCGAAGAAGATCGCCAAGGTCGCGATCCTGATGACCGATGGCCAGTTCAATACCGCCTTCGCCGGTGTTGGGGGCAGCTACAACAGCCAGGGCAACCTTGCGCGCGACAACGCCGAAACGCTGTGTGGCAACATGAAAAACGACGGCATCGAGATTTTCACCATCGGCTTCGATCTGGACGACAAGGACATGTCGGCAACCGAGCGGGACCAGGCCAAGGCGGTGCTGAAGGACTGTTCATCGAAGGACACCTCCGCCGTGAAGAGACATTTCTTCGACGTGTCCACCGGAGTGGAATTGGACGCCGCCTTTCAGGAAATCATCCGCAACACCGAAAAGGTCGCGTTGACTCAGTAGTCCGCAAACGGAAAAGGCCACCGCTTCTTGCGAAGCCGGCGGCCTTCCGTGTTTCCGTCCGTGGCGCGGCCCAGGGCGGTGACCTATCAGGTCACCCGCCGCGCATCTCGCGCCTTAACGGGGAGACTGCTTCCCGAAAGTGCAATCCGCTGAGGCCACGTTCTGGAAAACGAAATCACTCGACATCGGATCACCTCCTTTCGATTTGTTGAACATCCCACAATGATGGGGTGCATTGCAGCAAAAGGCAAGGTGCAGGTCTGAAATTAGCCAACGGGCGATCCGGCTTGCGATTGCCAGGCCGGCCGGGCAAACTTCTGCCCGGGGCCAGCATTCGGAGGAATCGCATGGAGGCAGCCGAAAAGGCCGCTCGCATCGTTCGAACGGTGATCGAAACATTGAAGCCGGGCTTTGCGGTCAGGCTGTGGACCGGGGAGCGGATCGGCCCCGCCACTGGTCCGGTGCTCACCATCAACGACCAGGACATTGTCTGGCAGATCGTGAAGCGACCGTCCCTGTCGACGCTGATCGAGATGTGGATTTCCAAGACCGTCGACATCGAAGAGGGATCGCTGTTCGATTTCTATGCCTTGCCTTCGCAAGGTAAACTCAGGACGAAGCTGAAGACATTGCCGAAGCTGGCGATCCTGCGTGACCTGCCGGCGGTGCTGTTTTCAAGGAAACAGATGACGGCGCGGACCGATCTTTCGGGACGCAATCCCTTCGTCAGCGGTTCGAGCCAGGAAGCGATCCAGCATCACTATGACATTTCGAACGCTTTCTATCGGCTCTTCCTCGACGAGCGCATGGTCTATAGCTGCGGCTACTTCAAGGATTTCACCAACAGCATCGATCAAGCGCAGATCGACAAGCTCGACTATATCTGTCGCAAGCTCCGGCTGAAGCCCGGAGAAAGACTGCTCGATATCGGCTGTGGCTGGGGAGCGATGCTCATCCATGCGGTGAAGAACTATGGCGTCATCGGCCATGGTGTCTCGCTGTCGGAGGCGCAGACCAATCTTGCCCGTGAGCGCATCCGCGCAGAAGGGCTGGAGGATCGCATCACCATCGAGATAAAATCCTATGCCGAACTCTCCGGCTCGTTCGACAAGATATCGTCAATCGGCATGTTCGAGCATCTCGGCCTTGCCAACCATGCCGCCTATTTCTCGACCGTTCATCGCCTGCTCAAACCGGGCGGTATTTATCTGCATCACGCCATCACCAGGCGCAGCAAGGGCGATATGAAAAAAACCTTGCGCAAGGGGCCGGAATACAAGGCGCTGATCAAATACATCTTCCCCGGCGGCGAACTCGATACCATCGGCATGACGCTCGGCAATCTCGAGGCGCACGGTTTTCTCGTCTATGATGTCGAGAACCTGCGCGAGCACTATGCCCGCACCTGCAAGCTGTGGGCCGAACGCCTGCACGCACGCTTCGGTGAAGCAATCGCCGAGGTGGGCGAGCCGAGGGCACGCCTGTGGCTGCTTTACCTGACCGGCTGTTCGATCACCTTCGAACGCGCCTCGGCACAGATTTTCCAGACCGTCGTCACCAAGCGGGCGCGTGGCCCGAGCGGCCTGCCGCCGACGCGGGCGGATCTGTACCGATAGCTTACAAGAAGCGCATCGTGTCGCCGACCTCGACGCCGGCCGGCCGATCGACCGTGCAATAGACGCCGAGATTGTGCGCGTTGTGTCGAACCAGATTGCGCAGGATCGCCGGATCATGGTCGAAGCCATCCTGGGCGATGATGGTGAAGCCGCAGCGGCGGCACGGCTCGGAGATGGTCAGCAGGAGATCACCGACGGCAAGCTTGCGGCCGATCCATTCCGTCTCCGGAAACGACCCTTCGATTGCCGCCATCTCGACGACGATGTTGGGGCGGAAGCGGCGTGGGTCGGCGGCCCCTTCCGGATGCAGAGCCTTCAGGCGTGCCAGCGAAGCCGTGGTCAGAAGATGGATCGGGGCCTTGCGATAGCGTTCCACTGTCAGCGGGCCGGAATAGCCAGAGGCGGCGTTCTCCCGGCGAAACGGCCGGATCGAGGCCTCGAAGCCAAGATAGGCCGACACCGCGCGGTCGCCCTCGATACCCGGCGCAGCCAGCCAGTCGCCGTCCGGGACGGCGATCTCAAGTTCGCGGGCAGGCGACAGCCGGGTCCGGATGCGCGGCACCTTGTGCCATTTCGCCTCGCGATCCGGTCGTGCGATTTCATTGTCGGAAACGTCAACAAGGCCGAACAGGCGGTCGCCGTCGACGCTTTCCGAGCCGACAAGGATCGCATCGAGCCGCTCGCCGGCGAGCGAACTCGCCGGATAGCGCCAAAGCTCGGTGACGGAACCCAGTGCAGTCCTGGTTTGCATCAAGCCTTCTTGTTCTGCCGGTTGGCGATCAGGTCGTCGACGACGGCCGGGTCAGCCAGCGTCGAGGTGTCGCCGAGTGCCGAAAAATCATCCTCGGCGATCTTGCGCAGGATGCGGCGCATGATCTTGCCAGAACGCGTCTTTGGCAGACCGGGCGCGAACTGGATCTTGTCGGGCGAAGCGATGGCGCCGATCTCCTTGCGGACATGGGCGATCAACTCCTTGCGCAATTCCTCGCTCGGCTGCTCGCCGGCCATCAGCGTGACATAGCAGTAGATGCCTTGGCCCTTGATGTCGTGCGGATAGCCGACGACGGCGGCTTCCGAGACCTTGTCGTGGCTGACCAGTGCGGATTCGACTTCCGCCGTGCCCATGCGGTGGCCGGAGACGTTGATGACGTCGTCGACTCGGCCGGTGATCCAGTAGTAGCCGTCGGCGTCGCGGCGGCAGCCGTCGCCGGTGAAGTACTTGCCCTTGTAGGTCGAAAAATAGGTCTGCATGAAGCGATCATGGTCGCCATAGACGGTGCGCATCTGGCCGGGCCAGGAATCGGCGATGCACAGATTGCCGTCAGCGGCACCCTCCAGCACCTTGCCTTCGCCGTTGACCAGCTCCGGCTTGATGCCGAAAAAGGGCCGCGTCGCCGAACCTGCCTTGAGGTCGGTGGCGCCCGGCAGCGGCGTGATCAGGATGCCGCCGGTCTCGGTCTGCCACCATGTGTCGACGATCGGCACCTTGCCGTTGCCGACGATGTTGAAATACCATTCCCAGGCTTCCGGATTGATCGGTTCGCCTACCGAACCCAGCACGCGCAGTGACTTGCGCGACGTCTTGGTGACATGCGCGTCGCCGGCGCCCATCAGGGCGCGCAGCGCCGTCGGCGCGGTGTAGAAGATGTTGACCTTGTGCTTGTCGATGACGTCCCAGAAGCGCGACTGCGACGGATAGTTCGGCACGCCTTCGAACATCAGCGTAGTGGCGCCGTTGGCGAGCGGGCCGTAGACGATGTAGCTATGGCCAGTCACCCAGCCGACATCGGCGGTGCACCAGTAGATATCGCCGTCATGGTAGTCGAAGACATATTGGTGCGTCATCGAGACGTAGATGAGATAGCCGGCGGTGGTGTGCAGCACGCCCTTCGGCTTGCCGGTCGAGCCCGACGTGTAGAGGATGAACAGCGGATCCTCGGCCTTCATCTTCTCCGGCTTGCACTCAGGCCTAACCGTCGCGACCTCGTCATGGTACCAGACGTCGCGTCCGGCCACCCAGCCGGTCTTGCCGCCGGTGCGGCGCACGACCACCACCTTTTCGACTTTCGTCCCGGCTTTCGCGGCGATCTCGATCGCCTTGTCGGTGTTTTCCTTCAACGGGATCGGCTTGCCGCCACGCAGCCCCTCGTCGGCGGTGATGACGAAGGTCGATTTGCAATCGTCGATGCGACCGGCCAGCGCATCCGGCGAAAAGCCGCCGAAGACGATCGAGTGGATGGCGCCGATGCGCGTGCAGGCCAGCATCGCATAGGCGGCTTCCGGGATCATCGGCATGTAGATGGTGACGCGGTCGCCCTTCTTGACGCCATGCTTCTTCATCACATTGGCGAGCCGGCAGACATGCTCATAGAGCTCGTTGTAGGTGATCTTCTTGTCGTCGTAGGGATTGTCGCCTTCCCAGACGATGGCGGTCTGGTTGCCACGCTTCTTCAGGTGCCGGTCGATGCAGTTGACCGAGACGTTGGTCAGCCCGTCCTCGAACCATTTGATCGAGACCTTGCCGTCGAAGGAGGTGTTCTTGACCTTGCTGTAGGGCTTGAACCAGTCGATGCGCTTGCCGTGCTTGCCCCAGAACTTGTCCGGATTCTTGACGCTGTCGGCATACCATTTCAGGTAGGTTTCATTGTCGATCAGCGCATTTTTCTTCCACGCCGGCTGGACGCGATGGACATGAACCTCGGACATTTCTTCACTTTCCTCCCAAACCGATCCGCCGGCTTGAAACGCCGGTGGGATCGCGGCAAAGCTGCCGCGAATTCGGCGGCATTATTACCAGTTCGTCCGTCATCGCAACATTAGACGTTGGATTCGCGCGGCGGGATGCCGCAGGTGTTTCCCCGGCAGCGCATGACCCCGAAAATCGGATTCGATTTTCGGAAGGGATCATGCGCCAAATCAAAAATGCTATTGCGTCTTTACGCGTCCAAGGGGACGCACGGCACTGTCGTGTCAGCACTCAAGCTGGCTCGCTGCTAACTGCATGTTTTCGCGCGGAAAACCCGTTCTCGATCAGGAAAAATCAATAGACAGTTAAGCAACGGCGCGCACACTCTGACGTTGGGAGGAAAGGAGACTCAACCAGGGACCGCCCAAGGGGGACTGCCATGCGCGACCATTCCGAAATGGACCTGATGCTCAGAGGCTATGGCCTGACCACGGCCAAGATTCTCTATCATTTTCCGGACCACCCGCATCTGTTGCAGAGCTTCATCTGGCAGGATTACGATCTGGCGCCGAAGTTTCCAGTGCTGATCAAGTTCATCGAATTCTGGAAGGCCAAGCTCGACGGGCCGCTGCATTCGATCAGCTACACGCACCAGAAGCTGATCGCGCCGAACGAATGGCGCAAGGTCGACGGTGAGTTCGTGCTGCACTGAGGGGCGGCACCAGCGCTCACACCGCCGGTGGGTTGAGCCGGGCGAAGCCTTCCTGGCGGCGATAGGGGAAGTACGGATAAGGCGCGGTGACTTCGCTTGCGGCGTCGAGCTTTTTCATCTGCTCCGGGGTCAAATTCCAGCCAATGGCGCCGAGGTTCTGGCGCAGTTGCTCCTCGTTGCGGGCGCCGATGATGACGGATGATACGGTCGGGCGCTGCAGCAGCCAGTTGATGGCGATCTGCGGCACGGTCTTGCCGGTTTCCTGGGCCACCGCGTCCAAGGCATCCATGACCCGATAAAGATGCTCGTCCTCGACTGGCGGCCCGAAGCTCGCTGTGTCGTGCAGCCGGCTCTTTTCGGGCAAAGGCTGGCCACGACGGATCTTGCCGGTCAGGCGGCCCCAGCCGAGCGGGCTCCACACCAGCGCGCCGACGCCCTGGTCGAGACCGAGCGGCATCAGTTCCCACTCATAATCGCGGCCGACCAGCGAATAGTAGACCTGATGCGCGATATAGCGCGGGTAGCCGTGCTTGTCGGCTTCCCCCAGCGACTTCATCACTTGCCAGCCGGAAAAGTTGGAGACGCCGACATAACGCAGCTTGCCGGCGCGAACGAGTTCGTCCAGCGTCGACAGAACCTCCTCGATAGGCGTACCTGCATCGAAGGCATGCAGTTGCAAAAGGTCGATGTAGTCGGTGCCGAGGCGCCTCAGCGAATCGTCCACGGATCTGATCAGCCGCGAACGCGACGAGCCGTAATCGGCGGGGCCGTCGCCCATCGGCAGCGAGGTCTTGGTCGAGATCAGCACGGCGTCGCGGCGACCTTTTATAGCTTCGCCAAGCACCTGTTCCGACGCGCCGTTCGAATAGACGTCGGCGGTATCGAACAAATTGACGCCGGCTTCGAGGCAGATGTCGATCAGCCGCCGCGCTTCCCTGGCATCGCTGTTGCCCCAGGCGCTGAACAGCGGGCCGGAACCGCCAAAGGTTCCCGCGCCAAACGAGAGTGCGGGCACTTTCAGGCCCGATGCACCGAGACGTCGATAGTCCATTTTCTTGCTCCTGTTGGTGTGGAAGAAGGGTGTCGACAGCGATCCGGTTCAGATACTCATGGTCGGACGGAGGCAGGCGTGCCGAGCGTGGCGGTGCGATCGAGACGCAGCGCCAGTCCCGCCACGGCGAGTGCCGCGAGCGGCAGCAGGGCGGCGACCCAGGTGAGGGAACCCAGCCCAAGACCATGGGCAATCACCGCGCCACCAAGCCAGGCGCCTGCGGCGTTGCCGAGATTGAAGGCGGCGATGTTGAAGGACGAGGCGAGGCTCTGGCCCGCACCTTGCGCCTTGTCCAGCACCCACATCTGCAGCGGTGCCACGGTGGCGAAGGCAGCAGCACCGAGCAGGCCGACATAGATGACGGCCATCACCTGGCTGTGGATGGCGAAGGTCATCGTGGCGAGCACCAGGGCCAGCACCACCAGACTGCCCAGCACGGCCGGCACCAGCCAGCGATCGGCGACCTTGCCGCCGGCAAGATTGCCGGCGATGAGACCGCCACCGAAGACGAGCAGGATCGGCGATACGGCCGCTTCCTCGAAGCCGCTGATCTGCGTCAGCAAAGGAGCGATGTAAGTGAAGACGGCGAAGACGCCGGCATAGCCGAGCACGGTGGTGGCGAGACCGAGCAGGACGGGCGTGCGGCGCAAGACGGCGAGATCCGCGCGCAGGTCGCTCTTTTCGGGCGCCGTCCGGCTACGCGGCACCAGAGCCAGGATGACGGCGAAGGCCGCCAGACCGACCAATGTCACCGCCCAGAAGGTCGCCCGCCAGCCAAAGGCCTGGCCAAGCCAGGTGCCGAAAGGAACGCCGAGGATGTTGGCGATGGTCAGGCCGGTGAACATCAGCGCGATCGCCGAGGCCTTCTTGTTGGGTGCGACCAGCCCGGTGGCGACGACAGAGCCGACGCCGAAGAAGGTGCCATGGGCAAAGGCGGTAATGATGCGGGCGCCCATCAGCGTCCAGTAGTCGGGCGCCAGCGCACAGGCGAGATTGCCAAGCGTGAAGATCGCCATGAGCGCCAGAAGCACGGTCTTGCGCGGCCAGTTGCCGGTGGCGATGGTCAGCAAGGGCGCGCCGATGACGACGCCGAGCGCATAGCCAGAAATGAGCTGGCCGGCGGCCGAGATCGAGACGCCGAGGTCCTTGCTGACATCAAGCAGCAGACCCATGATGACAAATTCGGTGACGCCAATGCCGAAGGCACCGGCGGCGAGGGCGTAGAGGGCAAGAGGCATGGCGGTTTCCACTTCGATGACGAAGAGCGCCGTCCCGCGCCCCGGCCCGAAAGATCGTGCCGCCATGCATTGTGAACCAGACTTGCCTTGGGCACATTTTCTGTGAAATAGATTCACAAATGGTCAGGTCCGACATCAATCGCTCCGGCGAAATCGAAGTGTTCGTGCGCGTCGTCCAGGAAGGCAGCTTCTCCTCCGCGGCACGCGCGTTGCGCATGACGCCGTCGGCGGTGAGCAAGCTGATCGCGCGGCTGGAGGCCCGGCTTGGCGCGCGGCTGGTCAGCCGTTCGACACGAAAACTGCAGCTGACGCCGGAAGGCACAGCGTTCTACGAAAGCGGCCTGCGCATCCTCGCCGACATGGCGGCGGCCGAGCAGGAGGCAGCAGCGGGTGCAGCACCGCGCGGACGGCTGCGCGTCAACACCTACGTGCCCTTCGGGGTGCACCGGCTGATCCCGCTTCTGCCGCGCTTCCTCGAACGCTACCCCGAGATTTCGGTCGATCTGGTGCTGACCGACAGCGTCATCGACCTGATGGCGGAACGCGCTGATGTGGCTATCCGTGCCGGACCGTTGAGTGAGTCACGGCTGGTGGCGCGCAAGCTCGGGCAAAGCCCCGTGGTCGTCGTTGCCTCGCCCTCGTACCTCGAAACGTACGGCACGCCGCTGACACCGGCAGATCTCGACAGGCACAACCGCATGGGCTTTGGATTCGTACGGCATGTCGATGGCTGGCCGTTCCTCGACGCGGAAGGCCGCGCCATCATGGTTCCGATCACCGGCAACACGCTGGTCAGCGATGGCGAGGCGATGCGGCTGATGGCGCTGGCGGGCGCGGGCATCGCCCGGCTGGCATTCTGGCATGTCGCCGCCGATATCGCCGCTGGCCGGCTGGCGTCGCTACTGGATGTATTCAATCCCGGCGACGAGGAGCCCACCCACGCTGTCTATGTCGGCCAGGGCCGACATCTGCCGGCGCGGGTGCGCGCCTTTCTCGATTTTCTGGGGGAGAGCGTGCGGCTGACCTGACAAGGCTCTCGGGAGCCGACGGGCTCCCGAGATGTCTGCGCTGGCGGGGCCTATGCCTTCGGCGTGAACGGCGCCGGGCGCCGGCCGGCAGCCTGACGCTCCAGCATCCAGCCGGGATATTCGGCCGGCAGGGCGCTGACCTCGTCGAGGCGGACGAGATCGTCGGTATCGAGCTTCACTTCAGTCGCGGCAAGGTTCTGCTCCAGCTGCTCCATGCGGCTTGCGCCGATGATGACGCTCATCACGAAAGGCTTGGCCAGGACGTAGCCGAGCGCTACCGTGGCGACGCTCACATCGTGCTTTTTGGCGATTTCGCGCATGACGGCGACGGCCGCCCAGGCACGGTCCTCGTTGACCGGCGGGAAGTTGAAGGCAGCGCGGCGGCCCTCGCCATTGCCCGGCGCGCCGGGGCCGTATTTGCCGGACAGCAGGCCGCCGGCCATCGGCGACCACACCATCAGGCCGAGTTTCTCCTCATCGAGCAGCGGCACGATTTCGCGCTCGAGGTCGCGGCCGGCGATCGAATAATAGGACTGGACGGTCTCGAAACGAGCAAAACCCTTGCGCTCGGTGATGCCGAGCGCCTTGGCGACGCGCCATGCCGCCCAGTTGGAGACGCCGACATAGCGGACTTTGCCACTGGCAACGAGATCGTCGAGCGCCCGCAACGTCTCGTCGATCGGCGTCACCGTGTCGGTGCCGTGCAGCTGATAGAGATCGATATGATCGAGCTGCAGCCGCTCCAAACTGGCATCGACCGAATTCATGATGTGGCCGCGCGACGAGCCGCGCTGGTTGGGGCCGTCGCCCATGGCGCCGTGGACCTTGGTGGCGATAACCACATTCTGCCTGTCGACGCCAAGGTCCCTGAGCGACTGGCCGAGCAGCCGTTCGGACTCGCCAAAGGAGTAGACGTCGGCGGTATCGAAGAAATTGACACCGGCGGCGAGCGAACGGGCAACGATCTCGTTGACGCCCTTCTGGTCGAGGCTGGCGATCAGGCCCCATTGGGCATTTTCGCCCGCAGCACCGAAGGTCATGGTGCCGAGGCAGAGTTCGGAGACGAACATCCCCGTATTTCCAAGCTGGTTATAACGCATGGTGGAGGCTCCAGAGAGTTTGTGATGACACAAAACAAATAGGAACGGTACGTTTCGTTTCCAGTGTTGGCCCAAAGAATTTCTCATCTGGCCGACGTGTGGACGTGCCGACGGTCAGCTGGCCAGTAGCGACACGATCGCGAAGGCTGTCATGCCGAAGGCGACGGCGGCAAGCGGCAGCAGAATTTCGAGCAGCGCTCTCTTGGAGGCAACGCGGTTGCCCTGGCCGAGATCGAATTCGCCGGCGATCCAATCCTCGAAGCTGCCGATGCTCGCGGGTGTCCACGGGCGATGCCGATACCAGACATGCCCGGCGAGGGCCGGCAATGCCACCGCGATAACAAGGAAGCCGGTCATGACGACGAGAAGATAATCGGCGTAGCTGCTGCCGCCGAAGCCTGCCCAGGCGGACAATGCGTACCATCCGGCAAGGCCAGCCATCGCACTATAGATGTCTGGATGCAGCCGGTCGGAGACATGCCGGTTGTGAGGCCGGTCACGGGGTTGTTTGTGGGAAAGGTGTTCGTTGTTCATGATGCCCTCCTTCGACATTGCAAAGGAACGGCCATGACGGTCGCTCAGGGTCTCCGACGGAGGTAGGGAGGGGGCGCGGCATCGCAATGCGATGCTATGACGCGGCTGCCGCATCCAACCTCCGGGGTTTGTGGCAATGTGGGACGGGTCAGATCACCCAGGGATTGAAGACCGTCACGCCGGTATCATCAAAGTCGGCAACATTGCGGGTCACAAGAATGAGGTCATGGACAAGCGCGGTTGCCGCGATGAGCGTGTCGGCGCTGCCCCGTGTACGACTAGCAGTGATGCGCCCCCAGGCCAACGCGACATCTTCCGTAACGGCAAGAATGCGGTCGGCGTTGTCCCGCCGCAGCTCCCGTAGCCACAAATCGAGGCGCGTTGCCTTTTCGGAGTCGACCTTGCGTAGCTTGACGATCCCACGCTCGATCTCGCCAAGGGTAATGACGCTGAGGCTCACCGATGTCGGATCCACCGAAGTAAGCCATTCAGTCGGCTTGGGTAGCCGCCTCTGCACGTCCGAAACGATGTTCGTGTCGAGCAGATACATCAGAGATCGACATCCCGGATCATGGTATCCGAGCGACGGTTGACCTCCTCGGCGAAATCATCGTCCCAGACCGGGCCAGTCAAAAGATATTCGGCAAGGCTTTTCTTCTTTCCGGCCAAGCGGTCGTAGTCTTCCGCAGAGAGCACCACCGCTGCACGCTCGCCGCGCAGGGTCACCGTCTGTGGTCCCTCGCTGCGCGCGCGGTGAACCACCTTGGAAAAATTGTTCTTTGCGTCCTGAAGATGCCAGTTCATGAGAATGCGTCCTAGCTAGCTTGGCTAGATATAGCATTGTTGCGGTGAGGCAGCAAGAAATGCTGCATTCGAACTGCCGCTATCAATGGCTATCGACTGCCGAAAATCGCCGAACCGACCCGGACGCTGGTGGCGCCGAAGGCGATCGCCGTCTCGTAGTCGCCGGACATGCCCATCGACAGTCTGGCGACGCCGGCCTCATGCCCAAGCTTTTCCAGCAAGGCGAAGTGGGGACCGGGATTCTCATCGGCCGGCGGGATGCACATCAGGCCTTCGATGGCGAGGCCATGGACATCGCGGCAACGGGCGACAAAGGCCACGGCGTCGCGTGGCTCGACGCCGGCTTTCTGCGGTTCGGAGCCGGTGTTGACCTGGACGTAGAGCTTTGGGGCGCGGCTCTGCCTTGTGATCTCCTTGGCGAGTTCGGCGGCGATCTTCTCGCGATCGATCGTTTCGATGACGTCGAACAGTGCCACCGCTTCCTTGGCCTTGTTCGATTGCAACGGGCCGATCAGATGCAGTTCGATATCCGGAAATGCGTCCTTCAGCGCCGGCCATTTGCCTTGCGCCTCCTGCACACGGTTTTCGCCGAAGACGCGCTGGCCGGCCTTGATGACCGGGTCTATGTCGGCGACTTCAAAGGTCTTGGAAACCGCGACCAGCGTCACAGCGCCGGCATCGCGTCCGGCCTCCTGCTCCGCTGCGGCGATCTTCGCCTTGACCGCGAAAAATTGCTGAACGGCATCGCCCATATGCAAATCCTGCTGTTTTGGCCCGCGTTTTTGTCAGGCGCGATACCCATATGGTTGACGGGTTTGCCAAACCATGGTGAACACCCGGACCACATTCCCTGAACTACCGAGCCATCGCCCCCAGTTCGCGCATGCTTTTAAGTGAAAAACGTCCCATGGCAACCGAACGATACAATCCGCGCGCGTCAGAGCCCAAATGGCAAAAGGCCTGGGACGCCAAGAAGCTGTTCGAAGCGCACAATGACGATCCGCGCCCGAAATACTACGTGCTGGAGATGTTCCCCTATCCGTCGGGGCGCATCCATATCGGCCACACCCGCAATTACACGATGGGCGACGTCGTGGCGCGCTACAAGCGGGCCAAGGGCTTCAACGTGCTGCACCCGATGGGCTGGGACGCCTTCGGCATGCCGGCCGAAAACGCGGCGATGCAAAACAAGGTTCATCCCAAGGAATGGACCTACCAGAACATCGCCACCATGCGCGAGCAGCTCAAGGTCATGGGCCTGTCGCTGGACTGGGCCCGAGAATTCGCCACCTGCGACGTCGACTACTATCACCGCCAGCAGATGCTGTTCCTCGATTTCGTCGAGAAGGGGCTGGTGACGCGCAAATCCTCCAAGGTCAACTGGGACCCGGAGGACATGACGGTGCTCGCCAACGAGCAGGTCATCGACGGGCGCGGCTGGCGCTCGGGGGCGCTGGTCGAACAGCGCGAACTGACGCAGTGGTTCTTCAAGATCACCGACTTTGCGCAGGACCTGCTGGATTCGCTTGATGGTCTCGACGAATGGCCTGAAAAAGTGAAGCTGATGCAGCAGAACTGGATCGGCCGCTCGGAAGGGCTACTGATCCGTTGGCCGCTGGCCGTCGCCTCTGATGGCGAGCATGAGCTGGAAGTCTATACGACACGGCCCGACACCATCTTCGGCGCCTCCTTCATGGCGGTCGCTGCCGATCATCCGGTGGCCAAGAAGGCCGCGGCAAGCAATCCGGCGCTGGCGAAGTTCATCGAGGATATCAGCCACATGGGCACGTCCGTGGCGGCGCTGGAGACCGCTGAGAAGAAGGGTTTTGATACCGGCATCCGGGTTGTCCACCCGTTTGACGACAGCTGGACGCTGCCTGTCTACGTCGCCAATTTCGTGCTGATGGAATACGGCACCGGCGCCATTTTCGGCTGTCCGTCGGGCGACCAGCGCGACCTCGACTTCGCCAATAAATACGGCCTGCCGGTGACCCCGGTGGTGATGCCGGAAGGCGAGAATCCGGCAAGCTTCCAGATCATCGATCAAGCCTTTGTCGACGATGGCGTGATGATCAATTCGCGCTTCCTCGACGGCATGAAGCCGGATCAGGCTTTCGACGAGGTGGCGAAGCTGCTGGAACAGAAGACCATCGGCAACCGGCCGATGGCGGAGCGCAAGGTGAATTTCCGCCTGCGCGACTGGGGCATTTCGCGCCAACGCTACTGGGGCTGCCCGATCCCGATGATCCATTGCGAGGATTGCGGCGTGGTGCCGGTGCCGAAAGCCGACCTGCCGGTCAAGCTGCCCGACGATGTCGATTTCGACCGGCCGGGCAATCCGCTCGACCGCCATCCGACATGGCGCCATGTGAAATGTCCGCGATGCGGCAAGGATGCGCGGCGCGAAACCGACACGATGGACACCTTCGTCGATTCGTCCTGGTATTTTACCCGCTTCACGGCACCGTGGGCGCATGAGCCGACCGATCCCAAGGCGGCCAATGAATGGCTGCCGGTCGACCAGTATATTGGCGGCATCGAGCACGCGATCCTGCATCTGCTCTACTCCCGCTTCTTCACCCGCGCCATGCGCGAGGCCGGCCATGTTGATCTGGCCGAGCCGTTCAAGGGCCTGTTCACGCAAGGCATGGTGGTGCACGAGACCTATCGCCTCGGCTCGGCATCGAATGGCCGCTGGCTGGCGCCCACGGAGGTTCGGCTGGAGGACGTCGACGGCAAGCGCAGCGCCATCGACATCGCCACCGGCGAGGCTGTCACCATCGGCCCGCTGGAAAAGATGTCGAAGTCGAAGAAGAACACGGTCAGCCCGGAAGACATCACCGATGGCTACGGCGCCGACACGGCGCGCTGGTTCATGCTGTCGGATTCGCCGCCCGAGCGCGATGTCGAATGGACCGACGATGGCGCCGCCGGCGCGCATCGTTTCATCCAGCGCATCTGGCGCCTGGTGTCGACGGCGGCCGAAACGCTGGCCGGCATCAAGCCCGTGGCGGCTGGCAGTGGCGAAGCCGCGGTGGTTTCCAAGGCCGCCCACAAGATCCTGAAGGCGGTCGGCGAGGATATCGAGAAGCTCGCTTTCAACCGAGCCATCGCCCGCATCTACGAACTGGCCAACGCGCTGACCACGCCGCTCAACGAGGTGGCCGAAGGCAAGGCCGACCCGGCGCTGAAAGGCGCCTGTCGGCAGGCCGTGGAGATCCTCGTGCATCTGATCGCGCCGGTCATGCCGCATCTGGCCGAGGAGTGCTGGGAAACGCTCGGCGGCACCGATCTGGTTGCCGAACGGCCATGGCCGGTCTTCGATCCGGCGCTGGTCGTCGACAACGAAGTCACCTATCCGGTCCAGGTCAACGGCAAGAAGCGGGGGGATTTGACAATTGCCCGCGACGCGGACCAAGGTGCTGTCGAAAAAGCGGTATTGGCTCTCGACTTCGTGCAAAAAGCACTCGAAGGTAAGGCTCCGCGCAAGGTGATCATCGTGCCGCAGAGGATCGTCAATGTCGTTGCCTGATCCGGAAAAGACAGAGCCGAGCCGTGTGCTGCGCCGTATGGCGTTCGCCGGACTGGTCGGCTCGCTTGCGTTTGTCTCGGCCTGCACGGTGCGGCCGCTCTATTCGAGCGCGCCGCTGTCGGTTTCGCAGGCCAGCGCCAGTGCCGAACTGGCTTTGATCGCCGTCAAGCCGGTCGGCTCGCGTTCCGGCCAGCAGGTGCGCAACAATCTGATTTTCGGCTTTGGACGCGGTGCCGGCGAGCCAGCCTCACCGGCCTATTCGCTCAACCTCGGCGTGACCGAAGCCGTCGAATCAGCGGCACTTGTCCAGGTTGGAACCAACGAGGACGAACCGACCGCCGGTTCTGTGACGCTGACTGGCAACTATACGCTGTCCGATGCGAAGTCCGGTGTGGTCATCGCATCCGGCAAGCGTTCGATCACCTCGTCCTTCGACAGGCCGCGTCAGGAGTTCGCCGCATACCGGGCGCAGATCGATGCCGAGAATCGCGCCGCGCGCGAACTGGCCGAAGCGCTGCAATTGTCGATCGCCCAGGACCTGGCCAGGCACGGCAAGGCCGGCTAGCGCGGCTTATCGGTCTAGCGGCCCACATGATGGGATGATCGTGAGGCCACGATCAGGTTGCCGAATAGAGATTGTGCGGCATCGCCGCGACGATACGCCATCAAACTCCCCATGGCACAGCGAGCAGATCGCGCCACCGGCGCGCGCTGTGAGATGACGATCCGGCCTCGTCGCTTGTAGAGGCTGTCACGGCGATTTTGCTGCTCAAGGATCGTTGCCGACCCATCCGGGAAGCAACTGTTAACCACTCGCTCCCTATTGCTCGGCAGACAGTGCAGAGTGAGTCTTGAGAATGGAAGCCAGGCGTTTTTCCCGGGTCAATTTGTTGAAGGCAGCATCGCCCGATGATCCCGAGGTGAAGCGTTTCGATGGCATCAGCGACAGGGGCGGTCAGCGAACGTCTTCAGCCGCGACAGACAATCCGGATCGTACGGCTCACAAGGGACTGGATGGCCGGCAGTCCGGCACACACCAGGCCGGTTATTCCGCGCCGGTTGTCGATCTCGGCGGTAACAAGCGGCCCTATATGCAGCCGAGGGGTAGCGCGGAGGCGAGCAACGCGTCCTCGAAAATCGGCGATATCGAAAGTCCTGCCTGGCAAGAATATTTCTTCCTCGCGCCCAACGTGCGTTTTACCCGCACACCAGACTATGAGGCCAAGAAGCATCGTCCGCAGCATGAACGTGGTGTCGAACAGGGCGATGCAGATGCGCTCCCAACGCAGCAAGCAGCCGCGCAAGCCATGGCCGATGGGGCATCCTCCGCGCCCTCGCTCCTGGCATTGCCGGCGTCGGTGAAAAGTCATGCCTCCCAGCCGTTGGCCGGCCGTGGAGCCGCAACGCAAAGGCCGTCACCGCCGGCTGCGGCTTTCGTTCCCCCGGCGCGCGCCAGAGAGCAGGCGCGCGTCGTTGCTACGGTGCCGCCGATGACGGCCGCAACAGGAAGAGCGCCCGCGCGCGGGACCGCCGCTCCGGGCGTCCCGATCAAACCGGCCACTCCCGAAAAGCTGCGCTGGCCCTATCTTTCGGATCACGCCTTCTTCGAGGCTATGGCGCCCCATCTGGTCGATGTTTCGTCCCAGGCCCGGCAGGCCCGCCCAGCTTCATCCGCCGCTGTCGCCGGCGCGCAGATCGATACCAGCCTGCCGATGGCGGCCGATGCCACCTCGCTGTTTCGTGTCATCGAATGTCTTCCGGGCCAGGCCTCGAAGCCGTTGCCGGACGTTTGGCCGGCCAATTCGAACCAGGCCGTCGTCCAGCCTGACGTATCTGCGGGCAACGCACCGCCGCGGGCCGAGGCTGTCGCAATCCCCGCTGCTAAAAGCGATGCCGTTCCAGCGCCGGCCGCGCCAGGTGTGGACGTCACTGTCAGGGTCGCTGCCGCTCGCTCTCCCCGCTTGCCCGGGGCTGGAAAAATTGTGCTGTCAACCGCGGGCGATCCTTATGAGCTTCCTCCGGAAGAGCTGTTGCAGCAGCCACCGGAGGGGCAAGGCTTCTACATGTCGCAGGAGCGGCTCGAGCAGAACGCCGATCTGTTGGAAAGCGTGCTCGAGGATTTCGGCGTGCGCGGCGAGATCATTCACGTTCGCCCAGGCCCGGTCGTCACGCTCTATGAGTTCGAACCGGCACCGGGTGTCAAATCCTCGCGTGTCATCGGGCTCGCTGATGACATCGCCCGCTCCATGTCGGCGATT
This sequence comes from Mesorhizobium sp. M0621, assembly GCF_040320745.1. Taxonomy (NCBI): domain Bacteria; kingdom Pseudomonadati; phylum Pseudomonadota; class Alphaproteobacteria; order Hyphomicrobiales; family Phyllobacteriaceae; genus Mesorhizobium; species Mesorhizobium sp. M0621. The sequence continues at coordinate 59,901 of NZ_JAMYQF010000031.1, forward strand.
TCGGCGCGCGTCGCCGTCGTGCCTGGCCGCAACGTCATCGGCATAGAGCTTCCGAACGAGATGCGCGAAACCGTCTATTTTCGCGAGTTGATCGAATCGGAGGACTTCCGCAAGACCAGCTGCAAGCTGGCGCTTTGTCTCGGCAAGACGATCGGCGGTGAACCTGTTATCGCCGAGTTGGCGAAGATGCCTCATTTGCTCGTGGCCGGAACCACCGGCTCCGGCAAATCGGTTGCCATCAACACCATGATCCTATCGTTGCTCTACCGGCTGAAGCCCGAAGAATGCCGGCTGATCATGGTCGATCCCAAGATGCTCGAACTCTCCGTCTATGATGGCATCCCGCATCTTCTGACGCCCGTCGTCACGGATCCCAAGAAAGCCGTGACCGCGCTGAAATGGGCGGTGCGCGAGATGGAGGGCCGCTACCGCAAGATGGCGCGGCTCGGCGTGCGCAACATCGACGGCTACAACGAGCGCGCCGCCGCCGCCCGCGACAAGGGCGAGACTGTCGTCATGACGGTGCAGACCGGTTTCGAAAAGGACACCGGTGAGCCGCTTTTCGAACAGCAGGAAATCGACCTTGCGCCGATGCCCTACATCGTCGTCATCGTTGACGAGATGGCCGACCTGATGATGGTTGCCGGCAAGGAGATCGAAGGCGCCATCCAGCGTCTGGCGCAGATGGCGCGCGCTGCCGGCATTCACCTGATCATGGCAACTCAACGTCCTTCCGTCGATGTCATCACGGGCACGATCAAGGCCAACTTCCCGACCCGGATTTCCTTCCAGGTGACGTCCAAGATCGACAGCCGCACCATCCTGGGCGAGCAGGGCGCCGAACAGCTGCTCGGACAGGGCGACATGCTGCACATGATGGGTGGGGGACGCATCTCCCGCGTGCATGGTCCCTTTGTCTCCGACGCGGAGGTCGAGCACGTCGTGGCGCATTTGAAGGCGCAGGGCCGGCCTGAATATCTGGAAACCGTGACAGCCGACGAGGATGAGGAAGAAGCCGAAACCGACCAGGGCGCGGTCTTCGACAAGGGATCGGTTGCAGCCGAAGACAGTGATGCCATCTACGACGAGGCGGTCAAGGTGGTGGTGCGCGACAAGAAGTGTTCGACGTCCTATATCCAGCGTCGCCTGGGCATAGGCTACAACCGCGCCGCATCCCTGGTCGAGCGTATGGAAAAGGAAGGGTTGGTCGGCACACCCAACCATGTCGGCAAACGCGAAATCATCATGGGGCGGCGCCCGCCGGTGACCGCGCCTGACGATGACGGCACGGATTGATCCGCGGACTCCTTTGGCGGCATGACTTCGTCTGAAGCGCATTAAAAAAGGCCGGGTACCCCGGCCTTTTCCGATTGAAAGTGGTGCGGCTTCAGCCGATCGCCATCTCAGCCGATCTTCTGGCCGGTCTTTGCCCAGTCGGCGAGGAAGGCGGCGAGGCCTTTGTCGGTCAGCGGATGGTTGACCAGCGCCTTCAGGGTCGCCGGCGGCGCGGTAACGACATCGGCGCCGATGAGTGCTGCCTGCTTGACATGGTTCACAGTGCGCACGGAAGCGACGAGGATTTCGGTCTGGAAATCGTAATTGTCGTAGATCTGCCGGATCTCCTGGATCAGCTCCATGCCGTCGATGCCGATGTCGTCGATGCGGCCGACGAAGGGCGAGATGAAGGAGGCGCCGGCCTTGGCCGCCAGTAGCGCCTGGTTGGCCGAAAAGCACAGCGTGACATTGACCAGGCGGTTCATCTCGGTGCGGATCGTCTTGCAGGCCTTCAGCCCGTCCAGCGTCAGCGGCACCTTGATGCAGACATTGTCGGCGATCTTGGCCAGAGCCTTGGCCTGCTGCATCATCTCGGAATATTCGGTGGCGGTGACTTCAGCCGAGACCGGGCCCTTGACGATGTCGCAGATTTCTTTGGTGACCTCGGCGATCTTGCCGCCGGATTTGAGGATCAGCGACGGATTGGTGGTGACGCCGTCGAGCAGTCCCAGATCGTTCAGCTCACGGATATCCTTGACGTCGGCGGTGTCGACAAAAAATTTCATGGCGGGTCTCCTGAAGATTCTCATGTGCATCTCATGCACATTCGGGGTCGGCCTTTGATCTAGACCAAAGTCAGGGCAAGGTCACGCCTCATGATCGAAGATTCGCCCTTTGTCGCAGCCGCACCGGTGCTGGTGCCGATGCCCGCCGAACGCCCCTACACCTATGCCGTGCCCGCCGGCATGCGCGTGGTGCCGGGCTCGATCGTACGCGTGCCGCTCGGGCCACGCCAGGTCGCCGGAATCGTCTGGGATGGCGCGGTCGAGAAGGTCGATGCGAAGAAGTTGCGCCCCATCGAACAGGTCTTCGACTGCCCGCCGATCGATCGCGCAATGCGCCGTTTCGTTGATTGGGTGGCGCAGTACACGCTGTCGCCGCCGGGCATGGTGGCGCGCATGCTGCTCAGGGCACCGGAAGCTTTCGATCCCGAACCGTGGATCGAGGGGCTGCAGCGCACGCTTCTCGTACCCGATCGGATGACGGGAGCCAGAGAGCGCGTGCTGGAGACCGCCGAAGGCGGCCTTGCCTGGACGCGATCCGGCCTCGCCCATGCCGCAGGTGTGTCGTCGACGGTGATCGACGGGCTGAGGGCCCAAGGCGTGTTCGAGACGGTGATGATCCCGCCGCGCCCGGTCGTGGCGGCACCCGACCCCGGCTACGCCATACCGGAATTGATGCCGGACCAGAACGACGCCGCGCTGATGCTGCGCTCCAATGTCGCAGCCGGCGTGTTCAATGTCGCACTGCTCGACGGCGTCACCGGGTCGGGCAAGACGGAGGTGTATTTCGAGGCGGTGGCGGCCGCGCTCGACCAGGGCAAGCAGGTGCTGATCCTGCTGCCGGAAATCGCGCTGACGCATGCCTTTCTCGAGCGCTTCCAGCAGCGCTTCGGTGCCAAGCCGGGCGAATGGCATTCCGACCTGCCGCCGCGGATGCGCGAAAAAGTCTGGCGGCAAGTGGCGGAGGGCGGCGTGCGGGTCGTCGCCGGCGCGCGCTCGGCGCTGTTCCTGCCGTTCAAGGAGCTTGGCCTGATCGTCGTCGATGAGGAGCACGACCCTGCCTACAAGCAGGAGGACCGGGTCTTCTACAATGCGCGCGACATGGCGGTGGTGCGCGGCCATATCGGCAGTTTTCCGGTCGTGCTGGCATCGGCGACGCCATCGGTCGAAAGCCGGGTCAATGCCAGCCAGGGCCGCTACGCCAGAGCCGTGCTCTCCGCCCGTTTCGCCGAGGCAGCACTTCCCCACCTGAAGGCGGTCGACATGCGGCGCGCACCGCCGGCGCGCGGCGGCTTCCTGTCGCCGGTGCTGCTCGACCAGATGCGCCAGACGCTGGAGAGGAAGGAGCAGTCGCTGCTGTTCCTCAACCGGCGCGGTTATGCCCCGCTGACGCTGTGCCGGGTCTGCGGCCATCGCTTCGGCTGCCCGGTCTGCTCGGCCTGGCTGGTCGAGCACCGGCTTCGCGGCCAGCTGGTCTGCCATCATTGCGGGCACAATGAGCGCCGTCCCGAAGCCTGCCCTGAATGCGGCACACTCGATCATCTGGTCGCCTGCGGACCGGGGGTCGAGCGTATCGCCGAAGAGGTCGTCGCGCATTTTCCCGACGCGCGCACCATCGTTTTGTCGTCCGACCTGATGGGCGGCGTGCGGCGGTTGCGGCTGGAGCTGGAAGCGATCGCCAATGGCGAAGCCGATATCGTCATCGGCACGCAGCTTGTCGCCAAGGGTCACAACTTCCCAAATATGACGCTGGTCGGCGTCGTCGATGCCGATCTCGGCCTTGCCAATGGCGATCCGCGCGCCGCCGAGCGCACCTTCCAGCTGCTTAGCCAGGTGACCGGCCGCGCCGGCCGCACCGGCAAGAAGAGCCTTGGCCTGCTGCAGACCTTCCAGCCCGACCATCCGGTGATGCGGGCGATCGTCTCCGGCGACGCCGAGGCCTTTTACGAGCGCGAGATCGCCGAGCGCGAGCGGGCGGCCCTGCCGCCTTTCGGCCGGCTGGCCGGTGTCATCGTCAGTGCGGTGACGCGCGCGGAAGCCGAGGGCCATGCACGCGGCCTGCGCCGCGCCGCGCCCGAGGCGACAGATCTGTTCGTGCTCGGCCCGGCCGAGGCGCCACTGTCACTGCTCGGCGGCCGTCATCGCTTCCGCCTGCTGATCCAGGGCGAACGGCGTGCCGACATGCAAGGCTTCATCCGCGCCATGCTGGCCAACGGACCAAAACAGCGCGGCTCGGTTCGGGTGCAGGTCGATATCGACCCGCAGAGCTTCTTGTAGCATGGCGTCCGACCGCTATCTTTAGTGGGTAACCTTTAGTGGGTAACCCACAACCCACAAATGACCGCGAGCGGGTGAACATAAGTTTTCTGACAAATGCCGTTTTACTGGCGTTACGAGCCGGTTGGGTCATTTTGGGTATTTCCCTCGTTACAGGTCTGATTTTTAACCACCACCCAATTCTGTATTGCCTTCTGTTTTTTGCGCTTATCATCGTGGCGAAGATTGGCTGGAACCATCTGAGGCCATGGCGCCGGGACGGGTACAGGTTCAGGTGGACTTCGATCCGCTGAAAGAGATCATCAGGCCCTTCTGGAGTGTCGCCGAATGAAAACCCTTGGCCTTCTGGGCGGCATGAGCTGGGAATCGACCGCGATCTACTACCGCCTGCTCAACGAGATCGTGCGCTCGCGGCTGGGCGGGCTGCATTCGGCCAGATTGCTGCTCTGGTCGTTCGACTTCGCCGAGATCGCCGAGCGGCAGCATCACGGTGACTGGGACGGCGCCGGCGTACTTCTCGTCGAAGCGGCGCGCAAGCTCGAGGCGGGCGGCGCGGAAGGCCTGCTTCTGTGCACCAACACCATGCACAAACTGGCCGACCAGGTGCAGGCGTCGGTGTCGATCCCGCTGATCCACATCGCCGATGCCACCGCGATGGCGGTCAAGCGCGCCGGCATGCAGCGCCCGGCGCTGCTGGCGACGCGTTTCACCATGGAGCAGGATTTCTACAAGGGCCGGCTCGCCGACAAATACGGCCTGCGGCCGGTCGTGCCCGATGCCGCCGGACGCGATATGGTCCATCGCGTCATCTACGAGGAATTGTGCCAGGGCATCGTCACGGAAATCTCGAAGACGGCCTATATCGCCGAGACCGAACGCCTGCGCCGCGAAGAGGCCGCCGACAGCGTCATCATGGGCTGCACCGAGATTACCATGCTGATCGGCCAGCAGGATTTCGACATTCCAGTCTTCGACACGACGCGCATCCATGCCGAGGCGGCGGTCGAATTCGCGCTGGGCTGACAGGCTTCCGCAAATTGCCGGACCCCATCTGGCGTCCTTTCTTTCCTTCGCTAGAATGCCCGGAATTTCAAAACAGGCATTTCGAGGGGACAAGATGGATTTTGCGCTTCCGTGGCCGACGAGCCACGGCGAATGGCTGGCGTGGTCGAGCGCCGTCTTCACCGTGCTGCTCGGGCTTTTGTTTTTTCTGGCACCGAGCCTCGCCTTCCGTGCCCTGCGTTTGCAGGTCAAGCCCGAGAAGGCGGCGGCAATCGCCGAGGGGCGTGGCAGGATGTCGGGCTTCTATCTCGGCGTCGGCTTGTGTTGCATCCTCTTGGCGCAGCCGCTGATCTACATGGCGCTCGGCTTCTCCTGGCTGTTCACCGCCTTCGGCAGGCTGCTGTCGATGATGTCGGATGGCGCCAACACGCCTTTCAATTGGGTTTCCATCGGGGTGGAATTGGTGCTGGCGGCATTGCCGCTTGCCTTTGCCTTCGGCTTTCTACCTTGAATCGTTGGGTATTCCGCGATGGAAGACGGGTGACTTTCGCCGGATGCGACAATAGTGCCTGAAAACCATGCGGAACGACGCATTGCGGTCTTAAAATGCCTGTGCTAGACGGCAATCGACTTTCGGCCGGGGATAGCGGAAGCCGCGCCTCCGTGCTCGAAAAAATGCAGTAAGGTCAAAGATTTAGCCAGAGTTTTTGCTCGCGCCAACAATCTACGGCCTGTCAGACAAGAGAAAAGACGGTCCGTGGCTCAATCGTCATCGCCAATCTCAGGTGTCGCAGAACGCTATGCGGGTTCGCTGTTCGAACTCGCCCTGCAGGCAAATTCCGTCGCCAAGGTCGAAGGCGACCTCAACAGCTTCGAAGCCATGCTCGCGGGCAGCGCGGACCTTACCCGCCTGATCAACAGCCCGGTGTTCTCCAGCGAGGACCAGGCCAAAGCCATCGCGGCGATCGCCGACAAGGCCGGGATTACCGGCCTCACCGGCAATTTCCTGCGCGTCGTCGCCAGAAACCGCCGGCTGTTCGCCATTCCCGGCATGATCAGGGCGTTCCGCCAGATCGCCGCCGAACATCGTGGCGAGACCGCTGCTGAAGTGACGTCGGCTCATGAGCTGACCGCTGCCCAGCAGACCGAACTCAAGGCAGCGCTGAAGGGTGTTGCCGGCAAGGACGTGGCCATTTCCGTCACTGTCGATCCGTCGTTGCTCGGCGGGCTGGTGGTCAAGATGGGCTCGCGCCAGATCGATACGTCGCTCAAAACCAAACTCAATTCGCTCAAGCTTGCACTGAAAGAGGTCGGCTGATGGACATCCGCGCCGCGGAAATTTCCGCAATTCTGAAAGACCAGATCAAGAATTTCGGCAAGGAGGCCGAGGTCTCCGAAGTTGGACAGGTGCTGTCCGTCGGTGACGGTATCGCCCGCGTCTACGGCCTCGACAATGTCCAGGCCGGCGAAATGGTCGAGTTTCCCGGCGGCATCCGCGGCATGGCGCTCAACCTCGAAGCCGACAATGTCGGCGTCGTCATCTTCGGTGCCGACCGCGACATCAAGGAAGGCGACATCGTCAAGCGCACCGGCGCCATCGTCGACGTCCCCGTCGGTCCCGGCCTGCTCGGCCGCGTCGTCGACGCACTCGGCAATCCGATCGACGGCAAGGGCCCGATCAAGGCAGTCGAGCGCAAGCGCGTCGACGTCAAGGCGCCCGGCATCATCCCGCGCAAGTCGGTGAACGAGCCGATGTCGACCGGCCTCAAGGCCATCGATGCGCTGATCCCGGTCGGCCGCGGCCAGCGCGAGCTGGTCATCGGCGATCGCCAGACCGGCAAGACCGCCATCATCCTCGACACGATGCTCAACCAGAAGTCGGTGCACGACAACGGCCCCGAGAAGGAAAAACTCTACTGCGTCTATGTCGCCGTCGGCCAGAAGCGTTCGACCGTCGCGCAGTTCGTCAAGGTGCTGGAAGAGCGCGGCGCGCTCGAATACTCGATCATCATCGCAGCCACCGCTTCCGATCCGGCGCCGATGCAGTTCCTGGCGCCGTTCGCCGGCTGCACCATGGGTGAGTATTTCCGCGACAATGGCATGCATGCGCTGATCAGCTATGACGATCTGTCGAAGCAGGCCGTCGCCTATCGCCAGATGTCGCTGCTGCTGCGCCGCCCGCCGGGCCGCGAAGCCTATCCGGGCGACGTCTTCTATCTGCATTCGCGCCTGCTCGAGCGTGCCGCAAAGCTCAACGACGATCTGGGCGGTGGATCGCTGACCGCACTGCCGATCATCGAAACGCAGGCCAACGACGTGTCGGCCTATATCCCGACCAACGTGATCTCGATCACCGATGGCCAGATCTTCCTCGAAACCAACCTGTTCTTCCAGGGCATCCGTCCTGCGGTGAACGTCGGCCTGTCGGTCAGCCGCGTCGGCTCGGCCGCGCAGGTCAAGGCGATGAAGCAGGTCGCCGGCTCGATCAAGGGCGAGCTCGCGCAGTACCGCGAAATGGCGGCCTTCGCGCAGTTCGGCTCGGATCTCGACGCCGCCACGCAGCGCCTGCTCAACCGTGGATCGCGCCTGACCGAACTCCTGAAGCAGCCGCAGTTCTCGCCGCTGAAGACGGAAGAGCAGGTCGCGGTGATCTTCGCCGGCGTCAACGGCTATCTCGACAAGCTGCCGGTCAACCAGGTCGGCAAGTTCGAGCATGGTCTGCTCAGCCACATGCGTTCGGCCGGCAAGGACGTTCTCGACGCCATCCGCAAGGAAAAGGCGCTGTCGGACGATCTGCGCGCCAAGCTGAAGGCCGAGATCGACGCTTTCGCCAAGACTTTCGCTTGAGCGAATTGCAAGACGGGATCAGGTTTGAAGCATGCCTTCATTAAAAGACCTTCGTAACCGTATCGCCTCGGTCAAGGCGACGCAGAAGATCACCAAGGCGATGCAGATGGTCGCTGCGGCGAAGCTGCGCCGTGCGCAAGAGGCCGCGGAAGCGGCGCGCCCCTATTCGGAGCGCATGGGTTCCGTGCTGGCCAACATCACCCAGGCAATCGGCGGCGGCGGCGATGCCCCAGCGCTGATGACCGGCACCGGCAAGGATGACGTGCATCTGCTCGTCGTCTGCACCGCCGAGCGCGGCCTGTGCGGCGGCTTCAATTCGCAGATCGCCCGCCTTGCCCGCGACCATATCCGCAAGCTGCTGGCCGACGGCAAGCAGGTCAAGATCATCTGCGTCGGCAAGAAGGGTTTCGACATCCTGCGCCGCGACTATGCATCGCTGATCATCGACCGTGTCGATCTGCGCGAGGTCAAGACGCTTGGTTTCGTCAATGCCGATGCCATCGCCAAGAAGGTCATCCACCTCTTCAACGAGGGCGCCTTCGACATCTGCACGCTGTTCTATTCGCAGTTCAAGTCGGTGATCAGCCAGATCCCGACCGCGCAGCAGATCATCCCGGCCGGCCTGGCTTCGACTCCGGCCGAGGCGAACGACGGCGGCAACGCTGTCTATGAATACGAGCCGGAGCCGGGCGAAATCCTCTCCGACCTCATTCCGCGCAACATCTCGGTACAGGTTTTCCGGGCGCTGCTCGAAAACGCCGCCGGTGAAATGGGCGCCAAGATGAGCGCCATGGACAATGCGACGCGCAACGCCGGCGAGATGATCAACAAGCTGTCGATCACCTACAACCGTCAGCGGCAGGCGCAGATCACCAAGGAACTGATCGAAATCATTTCGGGCGCCGAGGCGCTCTAGACGCGGTCCGCGGGTCATCGACCCGCGACCGGACCGCGTGAGAAACAAAGGACGAAAAAGGGTAAAGACGATGGCGAAAGCAGCGACCCCCCAGAAGGCGGCCCCCAAGGCGGCAGCCGCGAAGACCGCAGCCCCCGCGAAGGCGGCGGCCAAGGCTCCAGCCGCGAAGGCAGCTCCGGCCAAGGCAGCTCCGGCAAAGTCGGCGGCCGCACCCGCCAAGGCTGCCGCGGCCAAGACATCGGCAGTGGCCAGCAAGGCAACCGGCGTTGTCGGCAAGGTCCGCCAGGTCATCGGCGCCGTTGTCGACGTGCAGTTCGGCGATCACCTGCCGGCGATCCTGAACGCGCTCGAGACGACCAATGTCGGCAACCGCCTCGTGCTGGAAGTTGCCCAGCATCTGGGTGAAAACACCGTGCGCTGCATCGCCATGGACTCGACCGAAGGTCTGGTTCGCGGCCAGGACGTGCGTGACACCGGCGCGCCGATCACCGTTCCGGTCGGCCCGGGCATGCTCGGCCGCATCATCAACGTCATCGGCGAGCCCGTCGACGAAGAAGGTCCGGTCGACGCGACCGAAATGCGCTCCATCCACCAGCCGGCTCCGACCTATGTCGAGCAGTCGACGGAAGCCCAGATCCTGATCACCGGCATCAAGGTGCTCGACCTGCTAGCTCCCTACGCCAAGGGCGGCAAGATCGGCCTGTTCGGCGGCGCCGGCGTCGGCAAGACCGTGCTGATCCAAGAGCTGATCAACAACATCGCCAAGGCGCATGGCGGCTATTCGGTGTTCGCCGGCGTCGGCGAGCGCACCCGCGAAGGCAACGATCTCTATCACGAGTTCATCGAATCCGGCGTCAACAAGAAGGGCGGCGGTGAAGGCTCCAAGGCCGCACTCGTCTACGGCCAGATGAACGAGCCGCCGGGCGCGCGCGCCCGCGTCGGCCTGACCGGCCTGACGGTCGCCGAATATTTCCGCGACCAGGGCCAGGACGTGCTGTTCTTCGTCGACAACATCTTCCGCTTCACGCAGGCGGGTTCGGAAGTGTCGGCTCTGCTCGGCCGTATCCCTTCGGCGGTGGGCTATCAGCCAACACTCGCCACCGACATGGGCGCGCTGCAGGAACGCATCACCACCACCACCAAGGGCTCGATCACGTCCGTGCAGGCCATCTACGTGCCCGCCGACGACTTGACCGATCCGGCACCGGCGACCTCGTTCGCTCACCTTGACGCGACGACGACGCTCAACCGCGCCATCGCCGAAAAGGGCATCTACCCGGCCGTCGACCCGCTCGATTCGACCTCGCGCATGCTCGACCCGCTGGTCGTCGGCGACGAGCACTATGGCGTCGCGCGCCAGGTGCAGTCGATCCTCCAGCGCTACAAGTCGCTGCAGGACATCATCGCCATCCTGGGCATGGACGAGCTGTCGGAAGAGGACAAGCAGACCGTGGCTCGCGCCCGCAAGATCGAGCGCTTCCTGTCGCAGCCTTTCTTCGTCGCCGAAGTGTTCACCGGCGCGCCGGGCAAGCTGGTCGACCTCGCCGACACCATCAAGGGCTTCAAGGGCCTCTGCAATGGTGACTACGATCACCTCCCGGAAGCTGCCTTCTACATGGTTGGCGGCATCGAGGAAGCGGTCGAGAAGGCACAGCGCCTGGCGGCTGAAGCGGCGTAATCAAGCGCATAGCGAATAGGGAGTAGCGAATAGGGAATATGGGCCGGCGAATTCTTCTGACTACTCGCTACTCGCTATTCGCTATTCGCTAAATTGACATGGCTGAAGCTTTCAAGTTCGAACTGGTCTCGCCGGAGCGCCTGCTTGTTTCCGAGCAGGTTGAATCCGTCGTCATTCCGGGCGCCGAAGGCGAGATGACCGTGATGGCGCATCACGCGCCGGTCATGACCACGATCAAGCCGGGCGTCGTCACGGTGAAGACCGCGGCGGGCGGTGAAGAACGCTATGTGGTGTTCGGCGGTTTCGCTGACATCGTTCCGGCCGGCTGCACGCTGCTGGCGGAATCGGCTGTCGCGGTAAAAGATGTCGACCGCGCCGATCTCGCGCGCCGCATCCAGGAAGCTAAGGAAGATGCCGCCGATGCCAAGGACGACCAGGCTCGCAGCAAGGCGGAACAGTTCCTTAGCCAGCTCACCACGCTGGAAGGCGCTATCCTGTCGGCCTGAAGTCCGCACCAAATGACTGATTGAAAAGCGCGGCCTTGCCTTAATGCAGTTCACTTAAGTTGGGCTGGATGAGGATCTGGTAAGACCTATCGAGCAGGATGGAGATTCGTTTCCATCCTGTTCGTGTTTTGAGATG
>NZ_JAMYQF010000032.1:0-71278 GCF_040320745.1 Mesorhizobium sp. M0621
CCTCAAGGTTCGACGAAAACTCGCCAATCTCAACGCCGATTATCTCGAAAATCTCATCCGTCAAAAATCAACGTTAACCTGAAGCGATTCCCCTGCGCCACTGACGAACGCTCTTCGTCGGCGGAACAAACGATCGGCTTCCCTGGTGAAGGCCAAGCGCTGACTGCCACCAGCCGGTTTTCCGTCATTTTCTAAGTGCGCTTCCGAGAACTGGAAGCCGGCCCCGTCACCACTCGGCGAAGGAGCCGTCCCTGTGGCGCCAGATCGGATTGCGCCAGCGATGGCCTTCCTTGGCGCGTTCCCTGACATAGTCCTCATCGATCTCGACACCGAGGCCCGGGCCGTCGGGAATGGCGACATAGCCATCCTCGTAGCGGAAGACATCCTTGTTGGCGGCGTAGTCGAGCAGGTCGTTGGCGGCGTTGTAGTGGATGCCGAGACTCTGTTCCTGGATGAAGCAATTGTAGCTGACAGCGTCGAGCTGCAGGCATGCGGCAAGCGCGATCGGCCCGAGCGGGCAGTGCGGCGCCACCGCCACGTCATAGGCTTCCGCCATCGCCGCGATCTTGCGGCATTCGGTGATGCCGCCCGCATGCGACAAATCGGGCTGGATGATGTCGACGACGCCTTCCTCGAACACCGACTTGAAGTCCCAGCGGCTGTAGAGCCGCTCGCCGAGCGCGATCGGCGTCGAGCCGAGGGCTGCGATCTCCTTCAGCGCCTCGCGGTTTTCGCTGAGCACCGGCTCCTCGATGAACATCAGCCTGTACGGCTCAAGCTCCTTGACCAGGGCGCGCGCCATCGGCCGATGCACGCGGCCATGAAAGTCGACGGCAATGCCGATGTTGGGTCCGACGGCCTCGCGCACCATGGCGACCCGCTCGACCGCCGCATCGATCTTGTCATGGCTGTCGACGATCTGCAGTTCCTCGGTGCCGTTCATCTTGAGCGCCAGGAAGCCGCGCGCCACCATTTCGCTGGCACCCGCCACGACCTCCGCCGGCCGGTCGCCGCCGATCCAGGAATAGACCTTGATCGTGTCGCGCAATTTGCCGCCGAGCAGTTCATGCACGGGCACGCCAAGCGCCTTGCCCTTGATGTCCCACAGCGCCTGGTCAATGCCGGCAATGGCGCTCATCAGGATCGGCCCGCCACGGTAGAAGCCGCCGCGATGCATCACCGTCCAGTGATCCTCGATCAGACGGGGGTCCTTGCCGATGAGGTAGTCACCCAGCTCCTTGACCGCCGCCTCGACGGTCAGCGCCCTGCCTTCGACGACCGGCTCACCCCAGCCGGTGACGCCGGCATCGGTTTCGATCTTCAGGAACAGCCAGCGCGGCGGAACGATGTAGGTGGTGAGCGAGATGATTTTCATGCTGTCTCAGTTGCTCTTGAGTTTCTTGGCGCTGACTAGGTCGCGCGCCGCGAGATCGAGAATCTTGTTTGCCGCCCCACGTGCCGCCTCGGCGTCACGCATGCGCAGCGCCTCGACCACCTCGCGGTGCGCCGCAACCGCTTCCATGCGCCGGTCGAGCGAAATCACCGCCGTCGCCTCCAGCGAGAATTTCAGTCCGGTGTCGATCAGATTGCCGATCTGGCGAAAGATCGGGTTGTGGCTCGCCGCATAGACGATCTGGTGGAAGGCGATGTCGCTGCGCGAGAAAGCAGCGAGATCCTCGCCGGCGCCGGCCATGCCGCGCCATGCCGCTTCGAGGTCTGCGATCTCCTGCAGCGTCGCGCGCGTGGCGGCCAATTCGGCGACCAGCGGTTCGATGGCCCGGCGTGTCTCGAGAATGGCGTCGAACAGCTTGTCGTCCAGCGCATGCGGTGCGTGCCAGGCCAGCACCTGCGGGTCGATGATGTTCCAGTCGTCCTCGTTGCAGACGATGGTGCCGATCCGCGGCCGCGACAATACCAGCCCCTTGGCGGCCAACACCTTCAAGGCTTCGCGGATGACGGTGCGGCTGACGCCATATTCGACGCCGAGTTCATTTTCGGTCGGCAGGGAAGATCCCGCCGGATAGCGCCCCGAAAATATGTCCGAGGCCATCGCCTTGGTCACATCAGGCATGACGCGGGGGCGGCGGGTATCGCCCGGTGCCTTTTTCAAAATCTCGGTCACCTCAGGCCTCCTCCAAGGCGGCGAACCCGCTGGTTCGCACAACCGATCCGGCCTTAACGGATGCGGATCAATTGCGCCAGCAATCGCTGGTCAGAGCATGTACATTAATTATCATACCAGATCAATTGACGAGTATGATAAAAGCGATTAGAGACTCCGGCATCCGGGCTGAGCGCCCGGCCTATCGCTGGGAGGAAATCATGCGACTTCTAAAGACCGCGCTCGTCGCGGGCGCGCTTGCCGTGCTGTCCGTCACGACCATCGCTTCTGCCTATGCTCAGGACACCAAGATCGGTTTCATCGTCAAACAGCCCGAGGAACCGTGGTTCCAGGACGAATGGAAATTCGCCGACCAGGCCGCCAAGGAAAAGGGTTTTACCCTGGTCAAGATCGGCGCCGAGGACGGTGAGAAGCTGATGTCGGCGATCGACAATCTCGGCGCCCAGGGCGCCCAGGGCTTCATCGTCTGCACGCCCGACGTGAAACTCGGCCCCGGCATCGTCGCCAAGGCCGCCGCCAACAATCTCAAGCTGATGACCGTCGACGACCGTCTGGTCGGCGCCGACGGCAAGGCGCTCGAAGACGTGCCGCATATGGGCATCTCGGCAACCAAGATCGGCGAGGCCGTCGGCCAGGCGATCGTCGACGAGATGAAGGCGCGTGGTTGGAAGGCCGACGAGGTCGGCGCCATCCGCGTCTCCTACGACCAACTGCCGACCGCGGTCGATCGCGTCGAAGGCGCCATCTCGGTGCTCAAGGCGAATGGCTTCAAGGCCGAGAACATTTTTGACGCGCCGCAGGCCAAGACCGACACGGAAGCTGCCCTCAATGCCGCGACGGTCGTGCTCAACGCCCATGCCGGCATCAAGAAGTGGGTTTCCTTCGGCCTCAACGACGAGGCCGTGCTTGGCGCCGTGCGCGCCTCGGAAAGCGTTGGCATTCCGGCGGACGGCATGATCGGTGTCGGCATCGGCGGCGCGGATTCGGCGATCAACGACTTCAAGAAGCCGACCGCCACCGGCTTCGTCGGCACCGTGATCATCTCGCCGAAGCGCCATGGCTACGAGACGGCCCTCAACATGTATGACTGGGTTGCCAACAACAAGGAACCGGAGAAGCTGATCCTGACCTCCGGTGCGCTCGCCAAGCGCGACGACTACCAGAAGGTCCGCCAGGGCCTCGGCATCGAATAATCCTCCCTGTACAAACAGGCGACGGCTCATCCCGCCGCCTGTTTCTCATGACACAGAAGGATCCATCGCCCGTGTCCTTTCTCGACTTCTCGCACATCACCAAGACCTATCCGGGCGTCAAGGCGCTGTCGGACGTCTCGTTCGGCGTCGACAAGGGCGCCGTGCACGGCCTGATGGGCGAGAACGGCGCCGGCAAATCCACCCTGATCAAGATCCTGTCCGGCGACCAGCATGCCGATGAGGGCGAGATACGCATCGACGGCAAGGTCCAGGCCTATGCCTCGACCCGGGATGCCTTCGACAATGGCGTCATCGTCATTCACCAGGAACTACAGCTCGTTCCTGAACTCACCGTTGCCGAAAATCTCAGCCTCGGCCGTTTTCCCGCCAGCGTCGGCATCATCGCCGGCCGCCGGATGCTGGACGACGTCGGCGCCAAGCTGAAGTCGGCCGGCATCGACATCGACATGCGCCGCAAGGTCAAGACGCTGTCGATCGGCGAACGCCAGATGGTCGAGATCGCCAAGGCGATCATGCTCGATGCGCGCGTCATCGCGCTCGACGAACCGACCTCGTCGCTGTCCTCGCGTGAAAGCGAAATCCTGTTTGCCCTGATCGACCGCCTGCGCGGCGAAGGCAAGGTCATCATCTATGTCTCGCACCGGCTGGATGAGGTGTTCCGGCTCTGCGACAGCCTGACCGTGTTGCGCGACGGCAAGCTCGCGGAACACCATGCTTCGCTGAAAGATGTCACCCGCGATCAGGTCGTTGCTGAAATGGTTGGTCGCGAAATCTCGGACATCTGGGGGTTTCGTCCACGCAAGTCAGGTGATGTCCGCCTGAAGGTCGAGGCTCTCTCTGGCGCCAAATTGAAGACGCCGGCCAGCTTTCAGGCCCGCGCCGGGGAGATTGTCGGTTTCTTCGGCCTGATCGGCGCCGGGCGCTCGGAACTGATGCGGCTGGTCTTCGGTGCCGATCCGCGTTCAGGCGGCACCATCACCGTCGACGGCAAGATGGTGCATGCAACCGACCCGCACGGGTCGATCCGGGCAGGCATCGTGCTGTGCTCGGAAGACCGCAAGCACGATGGCATCATCCAGGGCCGTTCGATCGAGGAGAACATCAACATCTCGTCGCGGCGCCATCACACACGCTTCGGCATGCTGAACCGCGCCAGCGAGATCGCCACCGCCGAAACCTTCATCAAGAAGCTCAAGGTGCGCACGCCGTCGCGCAAGCAGGACATCATCAACCTCTCCGGCGGCAACCAGCAGAAGGTCATCCTTGGCCGTTGGCTGTCGGAGCAGGGCGTGCGGGTTCTCATCGTCGACGAGCCGACGCGCGGCATCGATGTCGGCGCCAAATCGGAAATCTACGAATTGCTCTACCAGCTTGCCGAGGACGGCCTGGCGATCGTCGTCGTCTCGTCCGAACTGCCGGAGGTGATGGGCATCTGCGATCGCATCCTGGTGATGTGCGGCGGGCGCGTCAGTGCCGAACTCACCCGCGACCAGTTCGCCGAAAAGGCGATCCTGGCCGCCGCTCTCCCCGATCAGAAAACCCCCGACGCGATCGCATCCTGAGGACTTTTGGCATGACCGACCAGTTGAAAAAAATCCTGCTCGGCGAACAGGGCCTTGTCGTCATTTTCGTCGTCGCTTTTGCCCTCGTGTCGCTGCTGGTGCCGAACTTCCTCACCGACCGCAATATGCTCGGCCTGCTGCAGTCGGTAGTCACCGTCGGCATCGTCGCCTGCACCATGATGTTCTGCCTTGCCGCGCGCGACTTCGACCTGTCGGTCGGCTCGATCGTTGCCTTTGCCGGCATGGTAGCCGTCATGGCATCGAACTATACCGGCTCGATCCTGCTCGGCCTCCTGGCGGCAATCGCCTGCGGTGGTTTCGTCGGCTTCATCAACGGCATCGTCATCGCCAAGTTTCGCATCAACGCGCTGATCACGACGCTGGCCACCATGCAGATCGTGCGTGGCCTGGCGCTGATCGCGTCCGACGGCCGAGCTGTAGGCATCAACAGCCCGGATTTCTACCAGCTGGCGCTGTCGAAACTGCTCGGCATACCGACGCCGGTCTGGGTGCTCGCCATCCTGTTTTGCATCTTCGGCTTCGTCCTCAACCGCACCGTCTTCGGCAAGAACACGCTGGCCATCGGCGGCAATCCCGAAGCCTCGCGCCTTGCTGGTGTCAATGTCGACCGGACGCGCATCTGGATCTTCGCGCTGCAGGGCGTCGTCTGCGGCATTGCCGGCATCCTGCTGGCGTCGCGCATCACCTCCGGCCAGCCCAACGCCGCGGTCGGCTTGGAACTCTCGGTCATCTCGGCCTGCGTGCTCGGCGGCGTCTCGCTTGCGGGCGGCCGCGCCACCATGTCGGGCGTCATCGTCGGCGTATTGATCATGGGTATCGCCGAGAATGCCATGAACCTGCTCAACATCCCGGCCTTCTACCAATACATCGTGCGCGGCGTGATCCTGCTGCTGGCGGTGTTGCTCGACAATCTGCGTTCGTCGGCATTGGGTCGGCGTTGAGCTGGAGGGACAAAAATGGCTGAGCGTCTGTCAGGCAAACGCATCTTCCTGACCGGTGCCGCGCAAGGCATCGGGCTGGCGATAGCCGAGGCCTGCCTTGCCGAAGGCGCAAGGCTATTCCTGGTCGACCGCGACGAAGCGTTGCTGGACGAGACCGTCGCTGGTCTTGCCGCATCGCAAGGCCATGTCGGGCATGCCTCGGCAGACATAAGCGACGGCGCCGCGATTGCCGCTGCCGTTCAACGGGCGAACGCCGAGATAGGCCCCGTCAACGCGCTGATCAACAATGCCGGGGTCAATGTGTTCTCGACGCCGCTCGATACCAGCGAGGAGGAATGGAACCGCAATTTCGACGTCAACGTCAAGGGTGCCTGGAATTGCAGCAAGGCGGTGCTGCCGGGCATGATCGCAACCGGCGGCGGCGCCATCCTCAACGTCGCCTCGACGCACAGCTTCACCATCATCCCGCACACATTCCCCTATCCCGTCGCCAAGCATGCACTGCTCGGCCTGACCAAATCGCTGGCGCTCGAATATGCGGCGCAAGGCGTGCGGGTGAACGCGCTGGCGCCCGGCTATGTCGAGACGCAGAAGGCCATCGACTACTGGAACAGCTTTCCTGATCCGGCGGCGGCGCGCGCCAACACCATGGCGCTGCATCCCGGCGGCCGCATCGCCACGGCGCGCGAGATCGCGCTGGCCGCGGTGTTCATGATTTCCGACGAGTGCCCGTTCATGAACGCGGCCACGCTCGTCGTCGATGGCGGGCTGAGCCAGCTCCAGCATCCCGCCTGAATTCCGGGAAAACCATGACCAAGAGACGATCGCAGCACTGGTTCGGCGGCCAAGGCAAGGATGCCTTCATCCACCGCAGCTGGATGAAGAATAACGGCCTGCCCGACGATGCCTTCGACGGCCGCCCGGTGATCGGCATCTGCAACACATTTTCAGAGTTCACGCCCTGCCACATCCATTTCCGTGGCCTGATCGAGCACATCAAGGCGGGTGTGCTGGAGGCCGGCGGCCTGCCGCTCGAATTCCCGGTCTTTTCCTGCGGTGAATCCAATCTGCGGCCGACCGCGATGCTGTTCCGCAACCTGGCCTCGATGGATGTCGAGGAAGCGATCCGGGGCAATCCGATGGATGGCGTCGTGCTGATGGCCGGCTGCGACAAGACCACGCCGTCGCTGGTCATGGGCGCGGCCTCCTGCGACCTGCCGTCGATCGTCATTTCCGGCGGACCGATGCTCAATGGCCGCTTCCAGGGCCGCGAGATTGGCTCCGGCACCGATGTGTGGAAATTCTCCGAGGATGTCCGCGCCGGTGTGATGAGCGAGCAGGATTTCGCCAATGCAGAGAGCGCCATGTCGCGTTCGCCCGGCCATTGCATGACCATGGGCACGGCCTCGACCATGGCCTCGATGGTCGAGGCGCTCGGCTTGGCGCTGCCCGGCAACGCCGCCTATCCCGCCGTCGACGCGCGCCGCAGCCGCATTGCCCGCATGACGGGGCGGCGCATCGTCGAGATGGTCAACGAGGATTTGCGCCCGTCGGCCATCCTCAAGAAGGCGGCCTTCGCCAACGCCATCCGCGTCAATGGTGCCATCGGCGGCTCCACCAACGCGGTCGTGCATCTGCTGGCGATCGCCGGCCGCGTCGGCACCGAGCTGACGCTGGACGATTGGGACAGATATGGCCGCGATGTGCCGACCATCCTCGACCTGATGCCATCGGGCCGCTTCCTGATGGAGGATTTCTGCTACGCCGGCGGCATTCCGGCGGTCATGAAGGAGATCGGCGATCTGCTCGATCTGGACGTGCTGACGGTCACCGGTAAGACCGTGCGCGACAACATCGCGGATGCTCAAAACTACAATCCCGAGGTGATCCGCCCGCGCGACAAGGCGCTCACTCCCAATGGCGGAATTGCGGTGCTGCGCGGCAATCTGGCGCCCGACGGCGCCATCATCAAACCATCAGCCGCCTCACCACAGTTGATGAAGCATCGCGGCCGTGCCGTCGTCTTCGAGGACATCGACGACTACAAGGCGCGCGTCGATGATCTCTCACTCGACATCGATGAGGGCTCTATCATGGTGCTGAAGAATTGCGGCCCCAAGGGCTATCCGGGCATGGCC
This sequence comes from Mesorhizobium sp. M0621, assembly GCF_040320745.1. Lineage (NCBI taxonomy): Bacteria > Pseudomonadati > Pseudomonadota > Alphaproteobacteria > Hyphomicrobiales > Phyllobacteriaceae > Mesorhizobium > Mesorhizobium sp. M0621. The sequence continues at coordinate 7,999 of NZ_JAMYQF010000032.1, forward strand.
GAGGTCGGCAACATGGCCCTGCCTCGCAAGCTGTTGAAGCAAGGCGTCCGCGACATGATCCGCATATCCGATGCCCGCATGTCCGGCACCGCCTTCGGCACCGTCGTTCTGCATGCGGCACCCGAAGCCGCCATCGGCGGCCCGCTGGCGCTGGTCATGAGCGGCGACTTCATCGAGCTTGATGTCGAAGCAAGGAAATTGCATCTCGACGTGTCGGAACAGCAGCTGGCGCGGCGGCGCACGTCCTGGGTGGCGCCGGAGCCGGCGATGCGCGGCGGCTATCAAGGCCTTTACGTCGACCATGTCCTGCAGGCGGACCGTGGCGCCGATCTCGATTTCCTTGTGGGAAGCCGTGGCCACGCCATTCCACGCGAAAGCCATTGAGGTCTGCGTGACAAAATTCAAACCCGATGATTTCCACGGCATTCACGGCATTCTCTACGCGCTCTTTGATGAGAACGAACGGCTTGACCGCGCGGCGATGCGCAGGCAGGTCGAGATTTGCTTGACGAGCGGCGCCCACGGTATGGCGGCGCTTGGCTTGGCGACGGAAGTCGCCAAGCTGACAGAGGCCGAGCGCCGGACGATCATGGACTGGACGGCGGAAGATACCGCCGGCAAGGTGCCGCTCGCCTTCACCATCTTCGGCTCTTCCGTGGCCGAGCAAATCGCGCAAGTTCGTCATGCCGAAAGCATCAGGGCGGACTGGGTGATCCTGCAGCCGCCGCCGGTCGGGTCCTATGGGGCGCTGGAGTATATCCGCTTCTTCGGTCGTGTCGCCGAGGCGACTGATCTGCCGGTGGCAATCCAGAATGCTCCGGCCTTTTTCGGACGCGGCCTGACATCTGACGAAATCCGCGAACTCGTCACGCTTCATCCCAACATAAGGCTGATCAAGGGCGAGGGCCCGGTCACCGACATCGCCGGCCTGATCGAGCGCACCGAAGGCCGGATCCCCGTTTTCAACGGGCGCGGCGGCCTGGAGCTGATCGATAATTTCCGCATCGGTTGCCGCGGCATGATCCTGGCGCCGGATTGCATCGATCCTGCCGTGCGGGCCTATGAGGCTTTCCGCACCGGAGACGAAGCAACGGCCGAGGCCGAGTACGCAAAAATGCTGCCGGCAGCGGTCTTCGTCATGCAGGGCATCGAAAACCTGATCTGCTACGGCAAGCGGCTGTTTGGCGCCCGCGCCGGCATCCCGATTCACGACCGGGCTCCGGCGATGCGGCCAAGCGAGGTCGGCCTGGCGATGGTGGCTCGCTTTGCCGCTGGCCTCGGCCGGTTGCCAGGCTGAACGGCAATTCCCGCTAAGGTCATCCGCCCGCCTAGCCATGGCGGCGGGCCCTGGCGGCTTCAGCCGAGAAGGTCGGCCGCGACTTCCAGTGTGTTACGCAACGACGTCTCGAGATGGCGTTCCATCGCTTGCGCGGCGCCCTCGGCGTCGTGATGGTTCAAAGCCTCGAAGATGGCCTCATGCTGCTCGATCGTCTGTTCGCCATAGCCGGGCTTCGGGATGACGAGATGGCGGCCGCGATCCATCTGCGCCTTGGAGATGTCGACGGCTCTCCAGATCATCGGCAGGCCGCAGATTTCGGCGATGGTCCGGTGAAAGACGTCGTCGAGCTGTATCGCGGTGGCATATCTGCCCCGCAATATGGCTAGCCGGTGCGCCGCCATATTGTCTTCCAGCAATTCGCCGGCTGCCGGTGAGAATTTGGCGGCCGCGCGCCTGGTGCTTTCCATCTCCAGGGCCCGGCGGATGACGTAGGCTTCTTCCAGGTCGGCCCGCCTGATCGGGGCGACATAGGTGCCGGTCTGCGCCAGGATGTTGACCAGACCCTCGTCACTGATGCGCTTGACTGCCTCGCGCACCGGGGTACGCGAAACACCGAGCGCTTCCGCGATGGCCACCTCGTTGATCACTTCCCCGGGCCTCATCTGTCCGACGACGATAAGGTTGCGAATCTGGTGATAGATCTGATCGCGGAGCGGAACAGCCCGATTGAGAGTCGAAGGATCCAGGTCCATGGGAAATCCGTGGCTTAGGTCGCCGGAAATGGTCAGATTAGAATGAAAATCAGAAAGTCCCTAATGCGAGGGGCGGATTCGGCCTGCAATTCGCACCCGCACAAAGCGTGACAGCCAGTGAGTCGGGTTCGGGCGGATGGAGAGAATTTCTAATCCCGTCAACGGAATTGGAATAAACTAACTCTACAGAATTTGTGGAATAAGCAATCTGCACTGGCGATCTGGTTTCCACCCGGACAGGACCACGCCATGCCCACTCTTTTGCGCTCGCCCTCAACCAAAGCAGGGATATCCGGCCGACTCCGCCAGCACACGGGAGGCAGGCGATGACCCGCGACATTCCAGAACGAATCAAGGTGCTCTGGTTCCTGCCGACGCATGGCGACAGCCGTTATCTCGGCACGACGGAAGGCGGCAGGGCCGTCGATCTGCCCTATCTGACGCAAGTGGCGAAGGCCGCCGACACGCTGGGGTACTACGGCGTGCTGTTGCCGACAGGACGGGCATGCGAGGATTCCTGGGTGATCGCATCGGCATTGGTGCCGCTGACCGAGCGCTTGCGCTTCCTCGTCGCCGTGCGGCCCGGCCTGCAGTCGCCGACGCTGGCGGCACGCATGACGGCGACGCTGGATCGCATCTCCAACGGGCGCCTGCTGATCAACGTGGTCACGGGCGGCGATCCGCTGGAGAACAAGGGCGACGGCATCTTCCTGTCGCACGCCGAGCGCTACGAGGTGACGCAGGAGTTCCTGCAGATCTACAAGCGGGTGCTGAGCGGCGAGACGGTCGAGCACGAGGGCAAGCATTTCCGCATCGAGGATGGAAGGCTGCTGTTTCCACCGGTGCAGACGCCCTATCCGCCGCTCTATTTCGGCGGCTCGTCCGACGCCGGATCCGTGGTGGCGGCGCAGGAGATCGACAAATATCTGACCTGGGGAGAGCCGCCCGCCGATGTCGAGCGCAAGCTGGATGGCGTGCGCGAACTGGCCGAGAAGGCCGGCCGCAAACTCTCCTTCGGCATTCGCCTGCATGTCATCGCCCGCGAAACTACGGAGGAAGCCTGGGCCGCCGCCGACAGGCTGATCAGCCGGCTCGACGACGCGACGATCGCCTCGGCGCAAAAAGTCTTTGCCCGCATGGATTCGGTCGGCCAGGCGCGGATGAGCGCGCTTCATGGCGGCAATCGCGCCAAGCTCGAGATCGCGCCCAACCTCTGGGCCGGTGTCGGCCTGGTGCGTGGCGGCGCCGGGACAGCGCTTGTCGGCAACCCCGACACGATCGCCGAGCGCATCGACGAATACCGGCGCCTCGGCATCGACACCTTCATCCTGTCCGGCTATCCGCATCTCGAAGAAGCCTATCGCTTCGGCGAGTTGGTGCTGCCGAAATTGCCGACCGATCATCCGGTCAAATCAGCCGCCTCGTCCGTCAACACCGGCCCGTTCGGCGAGACCATCGCCGGCGACCACCGGCCGAAGTCGCTCGCCAGCGCCTCGTGAACGCGCTCCCTCCCGCCCGTCGGGTGCGCGTCGCCATTGTCGGCGGCGGCTTTTCCGGCGCGGCGGTAGCTTGGCATCTGGCGCAAATGCATCGGCAGGAGCGCATTTCCATTTCCGTGATCGAGCCGCGCTCTTTCGTGGGCGGCGGCCTGGCCTATTCCAGCGAGGAGCCGTCGTACCGGGTCAATGTCCCGGCTGTCAGGATGAGCATGGCTCCCGACGACCCGCAGCACTTTGCGCGCTGGTTGACCGGCAGCGGAGAACTCGAGCGCGACACGGACGCCATCTGGAAGAATGGCGATGCCTATCCGCGCCGGCGCGTGTTCGGCCGCTACGTCGCCGAACATCTGGCGCCGCATCTCGGCTCAGGCACGGTCCGCCATGTCGAAGGTCCGGCCACGCGTGTGACGCGTGAGGCTGATGGCGCGGGCTGGACCGTGCACACACCCAATGCGCGGGTCGCCGCCGACATCATCGTTCTGGCCGCGACGCACCCGCAGCCCGCGATTCCAGCCGCGCTAATCCACCTGTCGGAAGCGCCGGGTTTCATCGCCGATCCCTACGCCGCGTCAGCGCTTGCCGGGATCGGGCCTGAGGCGTCGGTGCTGATCGTCGGCTCCGGGCTGACCTCGGCCGACATGGTCGCCGAACTTGATCGTCGTGGCCACCGCGGCCGCATCCTGACGCTGTCGCGCCGCGGGCTGCGCTCGCGTAGCCACCCGGACGTCAGGGGCGAGCCCTTCGGCGATTTTGCATCCACGCCGGCCACAACGGCGCTCCGGTTGCTCGAAAACATCCGCGCGACGCTGGCAGCGGCACATGCGGCCAATGTCAACTGGCAGTCGGTCTTCGATCAGTTGCGCCTGCAGGGTCCTGCGCTGTGGTCGGCACTTGCGCCGCCGGAGCGGGCAAGGCTGGTCCGCCGGCTGCGCGTTTTCTGGGACGTGCATCGCTTCAGGATCGCTCCGCAGGTCGCCTCCGTGCTCGACCGCCGTCATGCGGCCGGCACGTTCGACACCATTGCTGCCAGGCTTGTCGCGTCGAACGATGAAGACGGCAGCCTGGCAGTCAGCTTTCAGCGGCGTGGGCAGACGCGGATCGAGACGGCGCGCTTCGATGCCGTCATCAACACCACGGGTCCGGCCCATGGGCAGGCACTGCAGCTGAACCCGGCGCTAAACTCGCTGGCGGAAGCCGGGCTGATCAGAACGGACCAATACGGGCTGGGCATCGAGACCAGTCTCGACAGCCGCGCCGTCGGCGGGGACGGCAGCGCAGTCACGACACTCTTCGTCGCCGGGCCGCTGGCGCGAGGGACTTTCGGCGAACTCATGGGCCTGCCTGAGGTCGCCCGCCATGCCCAGACGGTCGCGGCCGAGATTGCCAAGCTACGGGAAACGCTGCCGTCGGCCGAGGGCGCCGATGCCGCGCAGGCTCCGGTTATGATCTGACACCGGCAAGCCGGGTTGGCTGGGCAAAATTGGTATTTCCGTCCCAAGAGGGCCTCAAAAACGGAAAATCCTTCTTTGTATATATATTCTATAAACATAATAAATATTGGGAAGCCGGCGCGACCGGAGCGATCAACGACACGGCCTGAATGGGAGACAGTTCATGGCACACGCAGAAGCCGACCCGATCAAATTCGCCTACTGGGTGCCGAATGTTTCAGGCGGCCTGGTTATTTCCAATATCGAGCAACGCACCAACCATTCGGCCGAATACAACCGCAAGCTGGCGCAGATCGCCGAGAAGTCCGGCTTCGACTATGCGCTGAGCCAGATCCGTTTCACCGCCGGCTACGGCGCCGACGAACAGCATGAATCGGTGGCCTTCAGCCATGATCTGCTGGCGGCCACCACGACGCTCAAGGTCATCGCCGCGATCCTGCCAGGACCGTGGAATCCGGCGCTGGCGGCCAAGCAGATCTCAACCATCAGCTACCTGACCAATGGCCGCGTCGCGATCAACCTCGTCTCCGGATGGTTCCGCGGCGAGTTCCACGCCATCGGCGAGCACTGGCTCGACCACGACGAGCGCTACCGCCGTTCGGAGGAATTCATCCGGGCGTTGCGCGGAATATGGACTGAGGACAGCTTCACCTTCCGTGGCGATTTCTACCGTTTCAACGAATATTCGCTCAAACCGAAGCCGCCGCATCCGCTGCCCGAAATCTTCCAGGGCGGCTCGTCGCGCGCCGCGCGCGACATGGCATCGCGCGTCTCGGACTGGTACTTCACCAACGGCAACACGCCGGCCGAAATCGCCAAACAGGTGGACGATATCCAGGCCAAGGCGAAGGCCAACAACCATTCCGTCAAGGTCGGTGTCAATGCCTTTGCCGTCGTCCGCGAGACCGAGGATGAGGCCAGGGCGGTGCTCGGCGAGATTGTCGCCAAGGCCAACCCCGAGGCGGTCAACGCTTTTGGCCACGAGGTCAAGAACGCCGGCAAGGCTTCGCCGGAAGGCGAGGGCAATTGGGCGAAATCCTCCCTCGACGATCTGGTTCAGTACAATGACGGCTTCCGCTCGAACCTCATCGGCACGCCCCGGCAGGTCGCCGAGCGCATCGTCGACCTGAAGCGCGCCGGCGCCGATCTCATCCTGCTCGGCTTCCTGCACTTCCAGGAAGAGGTCGAGTATTTCGGCAAGCATGTCATCCCGCTCGTCCGCGAACTGGAAAACGCCGAGGCGGCAGCATCGCTGGCGGCGGAGTAGTCACCCCATAGGCTGGCCGGACAGGCTCCGGCCAGCACACGAATGGAGCTTGCCCGGTGCGCTCGATCCGTCGAGCGGCCACGGGAATTTGTGCGCCTGCTGAAAACATCGGGGACGATTGGAATGCCTCTGCCCAGTTATGCCTTAGGAGTGATGGAGGCTTCAGCCTACGCGCCGGAAGTCTTTGCGCGCGGCCTACCGTCAAGCTCGTGGCAGCAGCCGTCCGAAGACAACGGCGAGCCGACGGGAACCGTCGCCGGCGTCGCCTCGCCGCTGCTCTCACTACAGGGCATCGGCCTGTCGTTTGGCGGCGTCGTGGCATTGGCCGATATCGACCTGTCGGTCCGTCCCGGCGAGATCCGCGCCATCATCGGCCCGAACGGCGCCGGCAAGAGTTCGCTGATCAACGTCATCAGCGGCGTCTATCGCCCGGATCGCGGCCGTGTCCAGCTCGACGGGATCAGCTATGCTCAGGTGCCGACGCAGCGGCTGGCCCATCTGGGCGTCGCCAGGACCTTCCAGAATCTTGCTCTGTTCAAGGACCTCAGCGTCCTCGACAATGTCACTTCCGGCCTTGCCTATAAGGTCCGCTCCAACTTTGCCGGCCAGGTGCTCGGCATCGGCCGCTCGCGCGGCGAGCAGCGCGACTCGCACAGCCGCGCCGAACAGATCCTCGAATTCCTCGATCTCACCGCTGTCCGCGATCGTCTCGCGGGCACGCTGCCTTACGGGCTGCAGAAGCGGGTCGAACTGGCCCGTGCGCTGGTGGCTGAGCCGCGCCTGCTTTTGCTCGACGAGCCGATGGCCGGCATGACGGCAAGCGAAAAGAGCGAGATGGCGGGTTTCGTCCGCGCCGCGCGCGACAGCTTCGCCACCACCGTCGTTTTGATCGAGCATGATGTCGGCGTCGTCATGGGCCTGTCCGACCGCATCGCCGTTCTCGACTACGGCCGCAAGATCGCCGACGCCACGCCTGACGAGGTCCGGAACGATCAGCGCGTCATCGATGCCTATCTCGGCGTTGCCTCGGACAATGAGGACGGGGCAGGCATATGATCGCCGATTTCGACTACCAGTTCTTCATCGAAGTGCTCGTCGGCGGCCTGCTCTCCGGCGTCATGTATTCGCTGGTCGCGATCGGCTTCGTGCTGATCTACAAGACCTCGGGCGTGCTCAACTTCGCGCAAGGCGCGATGCTGCTGTTCGCGGCACTCACCTTCGTCAGCCTTGTCGAGCGCGGCATTCCGTTCGCGCTGGCGCTGGTGGTCACCTTCGCCATCATGGTGGCGATGGGTGTCGCCATCGAGCGCACGGTGCTGCGGCCGCTCACCAACAAGCCGCCGATCACGCTGTTCATGGCGACGCTCGGCCTGTCCTACATCATCGAGGGCGCCGCCCAGCTGATCTGGGGCACGCAGGTCCACGGCCTCGATCTCGGCATCGAGGACGTGCCGCTGGAAATCGGTGGCGTGCTGATCAGCCAGTTCGACATTTTCGCCGCCGTGGTTGCCGCAGGCATGGTCCTGCTGCTGTCGCTGTTCTTCCGCTACACCCGCATCGGCCTCTCCTTCCGTGCCGTCGCCGATGATCAGTTCGCGGCCCTCGCGGTCGGCCTCAGGTTGCCGCTGATCTGGGCCACCGTCTGGGCTGCCGCCGGCCTTGTCGCCCTGGTGGCGGGGCTGCTCTGGGGCGCACGCCTCGGCGTGCAGTTCTCGCTGTCGCTGGTGGTGCTGAAGGCGCTGCCGGTGCTGGTGCTCGGCGGTTTCGATTCCATCCTCGGCGCCATCGTCGGCGGCCTCTTGATCGGCGCCAGCGAGAAGCTCGCCGAGGTCTATATCGGCGACTATTTCGGCGGCGGCATAGAGAGCTGGTTCGCCTATGTCGTGGCGCTGGTCTTCCTGCTGATCCGCCCCTCCGGCCTGTTCGGCCAGAAGCTCGTCGAGAGGATCTGAGCGATGGCCGCGATAACAAGCGATTTCTCCTTAGCGCCGGTGCTGCCGAAATGGGTCGTGCCCGTGCTGCTGCTCGCCTTCGCCTATGGCGTCGTGCCGCTGATCGGCTCGAGCTATTTGTTCGAAGCCATCCTGCTGCCGTTCCTGGCGCTCAGCCTCGCCGGCGTGGGCTTGAACATCCTGACCGGCTATGCCGGCCAGGTGTCGCTGGGCAGTGCCGCCTTCATGGCCGCCGGGGCCTTCGCCGCCTACAATTTCAACCTGCGCATCGAAGGCCTGCCGCTGATCGGCAGCATCTTCCTGGCCGGCATCGTCGCCGCCGCGATCGGCATCGTCTTTGGCCTGCCGAGCCTGCGTCTGAAGGGTTTCTATCTCGCGGTCTCGACGCTTGCCGCGCAGTTCTTCGTGCAATGGGCGCTGACCAAATTCAGTTGGTTCTCCAACAACTCGGCTTCCGGCGTCATCGACGCGCCGAGGCTGTCGATTTCAGGCTTTGCGCTCGACGGCGCCATCGGCCGCTATCTCTTCGCGCTGACCATTGTCGCCGTGCTGACCTTCCTTGCCCACCGGCTGGTCACGTCGCAGACCGGGCGCAACTTCATCGCCATCCGCGACAATGAAACCGCCGCCCGCATTATCGGCATCCCGGTGCTGAAGACCAAGCTGCTGGCCTTTGCCATCTCGTCCTTCATCATCGGCGTTGCCGGCGTCATCTGGGCCTTTGCCTATCTGCGAACCGTCGAGCCGGATGGCTTCGATCTCGATCGATCGTTCCAGATACTGTTCATCATCATCATCGGCGGGCTGGCTTCGATCCGTGGCGCCTTCTTCGGCGCCGCCCTCATCGTGGTCTTTCCGCTTGGCTTGTCTCGCCTCGGCGGTTTTCTGCTCGGCGATCTCTTCGATTCGGGCGTGCTCGACATGAGCCAGCGCATCGTGCTGGGCGCGCTCATCATCCTCTTTCTGATCCTCGAACCCGACGGGCTGGTGGCGCTGTGGGACAGGGTCCGAAGACGGCTCCTGTTCGCCTGGCAGTCGACTTGAGCTGACGCATCCGAAAATGAACCAGAGGCCGAACCCAAGACGGCCCATACCGGGAGTACCTCGACCATGACTTTCCTGAGCACAATCAAGGCGGCGGCGCTGTCCGCGGCGATGATCGTGTCGGTGGCCTTGCCCGCCGCGCATGCCGACGAACAATATTTCCCGCTGCAGAGCTATCGCGTCGGACCGTACGCGGCCGGCGGCACCGGCTTCTTCGGCGGCTTCATCGACTATCTCAACCTCATCAACATCCGCGACGGCGGCGTCAACGGCGTCAAGCTGACCTGGGACGAATGCGAGACCCAGTACGAGGTCGAGCGCGGCGTCGAATGCTACGAACGGCAGAAGAGCCATGCCGGCGCCGCCGCCTGGAACCCGCTCTCGGTCGGCATCGCCTATGCCATGATCGACCGCATCACCGCCGACAAGGTGCCGCTGATCACGGTCAACCACGGCCGCACCGACTCCACCGACGGGCGCGTTTTCCCCTACGTCTTTCCGCTGCTGCTCAATCCCTACAGCGAGACATCTGGCATCGTGAACTACATCGCCTCCAAGGAAGGCGGCATCGACAAACTGAAGGGCAAGAAGATCGTCGTGCTCTATCACGGCTCGCCCTACGGCAAGGAAACCATCCCGATCTATGAGCTGCTGGCGCAGAAATACGGCTTCACCGTGCAGCAGATCGAGGTGCCGCATCCCGGCAACGAGCAGCAGTCGCAGTGGCTGACCATCCGCCGCGCCAAGCCGGACTTCGTCGTCCTGCGCGGCTGGGGCGTGATGAACCCGGTGGCGCTTAAGACCGCGGTCAAGGTCGGCTATCCCGTCGATCACATCGTCGGCAATGTCTGGTCGAATTCGGAAGAGGACGTGATCCCGGCCGGCGACGCCGCCAAGGGCTACACCGCCATCACCACCCAGGCTTCCGGCAACTCCTATCCGGTGGTGCAGGAGATCGTGAAGACGGTCTACGACGCCGGCAAGGGCAATCTGGAAGACAAGTCGCGCATCGGCTCGGTCTACCACAACCTCGGCATCGTCAACGGCATCCTCAATGTCGAGGCGATCCGCGTTGCGCAGGAGAAGTTCGGCCATCGCACGCTGACCGGCGACGAGGTCCGCTGGGGCTTCGAACATCTCAAGCTCGATCCGGCCAAGGTCGAGGCGCTCGGCGCCAAGGACCTGTTCCACTCGATCAATGTCAGCTGGGACAATCATGAGGGCGAAGGCTACGTGACCTTCCAGCAGTGGGACGGCAAGAAGTGGAACGTCGTCTCCGACTGGATCGCGCCGGACTGGGCGCTGCTGCGGCCGATCATCGAGAAGTCCGCCGAAGCCTACGCCGCCGAAAAGGGCATCAAGCTGCGCACCGCCGATGATGCCGATGCGGTGACCACCAATTGATCAGCCAAAGCTGGGCGCTGCGGACAACTTCCGCACGCAGCGCCCGGCCTGTTTCGGTTCATCGAACCACGAAATGAGAGCCCATGCCGGACGATGACGTCATTCTTGCCGTGGACGCGGTCCATGCCACCTACAACCACGCCATCACGGCGCTGCACGGCGTCAGCTTCGTGTTGCGGCGCGGCCAGATCCTTGCCTTGCTCGGTGCCAATGGCGCCGGCAAGACCACGACGCTGAAGGCCGTCTCCAACCTGCTGCCGGCCGAACGCGGGCAGGTCAATTCCGGCACCATCCGCTATGAAGGTTCGGATGTCTCGCGCCGCAAGCCGGGCGATCTCGTGCGTGCCGGGCTGGTCCAGGTGCTGGAAGGCCGCCACTGCTTCAAGAGCCTCACCGTCGAGGAAAATCTGGTTGCCGGCGGCATCGGCCGCAGCGGCCGCCGCGCCGAGATCAATCAAGACATCGAGCGGATCTACGGCTATTTCCCGAGGCTTCGGGAAAAGCGCCGGACATTGTCCGGCCTAACCTCGGGCGGCGAACAGCAGATGACCGCCATCGGCCGGGCACTGATGTCGCGGCCGCGCCTGCTGGTTCTCGATGAACCGTCGATGGGGCTCGCCCCGCTCATCGTCCAGGACATCTTCCAGAGCTTAAGAAAACTCAATCGCGAGACCGGCCTGTCGATCCTGGTCGCCGAGCAGAACTCGGCGGTCGCGCTCAGATATGCCGACCATGCCACCATCCTCGAAAACGGTGTCTCCGTTCTCTCTGGCATGGCTGCCGATCTTCGCCGGCGCGAGGACGTCCGGTCCTTCTATCTCGGTCAATCGACCCCCGGGCAACAGGCATTGCCTGCCGCCAAGCCAGCCCATCTCCACGCCGTTGCCTGAACCGAAATCTCAAGGAGCAGTGAAATGACCGTTTCGACCGTCAAGACCGACCACGCTTCCGCCGCCGTGCCGCCAGTCGCAAGGCCGACGAAACCGGCCCATATTATCAAGGACGATGCCGAAGCGATTGCGATTGCCCACGCGCTCGCCGCCGAATTCGTCAAGGAGTCCTCCAAGCGCGATCGGGAGCGGATCTGGCCGGTTGCCGAACTCGATGCGTTTTCGCAAAGCGGCCTGTGGTCGATCAACGTGCCCAGAGCATTCGGCGGGCCGGAGGTGTCCTATGCGACGCTGGCGAAGGTGGTCGAGATCATCTCGGCGGCGGATTCCTCGATCGGCCAGGTGGCGCAGAACCATCTCGGCGTCGTCGCCGCCATCCGCACCGTGTCCGACGCTGACCAGCAGAAGCTGCTGTTCGCCGAAGCGCTGAAGGGCACGCGGTTCGGCAACGCCTTTTCCGAGTTCGGCTCCAAGCGCGCCGCCGATTTCGAGACCCGTTTCACCGATGCCGGCGATCATGTGGTCGTCAACGGCCGCAAATTCTATTCGTCCGGCGCGCTGCTCGCCCACCTGGTGCCGATCGTCGCGCTCGATGACGAGGGCCGTGCCTGGTACGCCATCGCCGACCGCGGCGCACCGGGCCTGACCGTCATCGACGACTGGTCGAGCTTCGGTCAGCGCACGACGCTGTCCGGCACCGTCATCATCGACAACGTCAAGGTGCCGAAGACGCATCTGGTGCCCGGCTACAAGGGCTACGACAAGCCGACCGCCGACGGCGCCATCTTCCAGATCATCCAGGTGGCGGTCGATACCGGCATCGCCCAGGCGGCGATCGACGAGACCGTCAATTTCGTCAGGACCAAAAGCCGCGCCTGGATCGACAGCGGCGTCGACAATGCCTGGGACGATCCCTACACCATCCAGGCCATCGGCGACCTGACACTGCGCCTGCACGCGGCGCAGGCGCTGCTCGAAAAGGCCGGCCTGGCAATAGACCGGGCGGTGATCGAGCCGACCGCAGAGACGGTGGCGCATGCGCAGATCGTCACTGCCGAAGCAAAAATCCTGTCGACCGAAATCGCTATCGCCGCCACCAACAAGCTGTTCGAGCTGGCAGGGACCCGCTCGACGCTGGCAGAGCACAATCTGGACCGGCACTGGCGCAACGCCCGCACGCACACGCTTCACGATCCAGTGCGCTGGAAGTACTCGATCCTGGGCAAATATTTCCTCAACGGCGAGAATCCGCCGCTGCACGCCTGGAGCTGATTTCCCATCGGCGGGCCAGCGGCTCGCCGTATCAAACTTCGACCATCCAAGAGAGGCCCACTGCCATGTCAAATCCAACAGTCGTCGGCTTTTCCGGCAACATCACCCGGCCGTCAAAGACGCGCGCCTTCGTCGATCTGGTCACCAGGGACATCGCCGCCAGCCACGGCCTATCGGCGAGCACCTATGATATCGAGGATCTCGGTCCGTCGCTGGGAACGGCGAAATGGGCCCGCGATCTCGACGGCCAGGCGCGCGTGATTCTGGAGGCGATCCTCGCCGCCGACGTGCTCGTCGTCGGGTCGCCGACCTACAAGGGCAGCTATACCGGCCTGTTCAAGCATTTCTTCGACCTGATTGATCCGGCTGCATTGCGGGGCAAGCCCATCGTGTTGACGGCGACCGGCGGTGGAGAGCGCCATGCCTTGATCGTCGAACATCAGCTGCGGCCGCTATTCGGCTTCTTCGAGGCCTTTGCGCTACCGACCGCCGTCTATGCCACCGACAAGGATTTCACCGACGGCGTGCTGCGCTCCGAGGCGATCCTGAAGCGTGCGGCGCAGGCGGTCGATGAGGTTGGCTTCGTGCTGGCCAACCGCTCGGCCGGCAGGATCGCTGCCGAATAGCCTGCCGTCATCCGCCACGATCGAAATGAGGGAGGACAGCGCCCCTCGCTTACGCGCAGTTTACGACCGCACGCTAAAAACGTTCCTGTCTGATTCGTCTGGGACAGGAACGTCATGAGCAAAGCCCTCACCTCCTTCGCACTGGTCGCCGTGCTGACCGCCTTGCTCATGGCCTTGAGCCTGGCTGTGGCTAGGCACGGCTATCCCTATGGCGCGATCGGCGTCAGGCGCCTTGACGGCATTGCCGATGCTGGTGTGTTCATCTCGATCGCCGCTGTCTATTTCTTCAGCGCGATGCTGATGATGATCCTGCCGATCAGGGCGGCCGGCATTGTCCTGACCCATGCCGCCGACGCGATCTTCTGGACCGTGATCGCGCTGTTTGCGGCGATCGTCGGCTGTCTCGCCGCCAGATGGGCTTTCGGCCAGGGCAGCGCTGTGTGGGCGCTGCTGAACTGGCGGTTCCTGTTTGCCGCGGCAATCGTCGGTTGTCACTTCGTCATGAACGAGCTGCGCCGCAACGTGCTCCTGCGCAGCCTGTTTTTCGTCGTCTTCGCCGTAGCGACGCTGGCCTGCCTGTTCTGGTCGTTCACGCTCTAACCGGATCGCACAACCGCCAGTTACTTCGCTGATCCGGCGGTGATGTTGCCGGCCGCCGTTTCCATCCATGTCCAGAGATAGGCCGCGAGACCGCGGTCGACATGGATGCGCAGCTTGCCATCATGACGATAGACGATGGCACTGATGCCGGCTAAGGAAAGTGCTGCACTTGCACCAGCCTGGTTTGGATCGAGCGTCGTCCCCCGTGCGATGAAAGCGTCGAGTGCCGTGCCCTCGACCTCGAACACCTGCAGCCCGGCGCTGATTGTCGTCACTGCAAAGCCTTTCGCGTGCCAGCCTGTCGCGATGGCGAGCGGGCTGTTCGACACGACGAGCAGCCGGTCGCGCGCCAGCCGCGCCGCATAGCGGTCGCCCTGTGCCGCACCAAAGGCGCCCACGCCAGTTCCGTCGATGCCGGAAGTCCGGGCCCACACGTCGAGGTCGCCACTGACCATCAGCTGGTTGAGGTCAAGGACTGCGCGCACGACAAGGCCCGGCGTCGTGATGACCGCGCTCTGCCAGTCCGGTGCAACAGACCATTTTTCCGCGAGATTACGCATGCAGCCGGTCTCCGGCCGGGTCGAAGGCACAAGGGGCGGTAATCGTCGCCGTCATGACCTTGCCGAGATGCTGGATTTCGATCGCCTCGCCGTGGCGGGCCGCGCCGCGCTCGATCAGGCCAAGCGCAACCGGTCGGCCAAGCGTCGGGCTGTGGTAGCTCGAGGTGACAAAGCCCTGGCTGCGCAATCCGCCGTCGATCCGTCGGATGCCATGCGCGCCGGTTGGCAGCGGCGCGTCGCCTTGCGGCACCGCCAGCCCGACAAGCTGCATGCGGTCGCCGCGTGACGCCTCCTCGGTGAACAGCGAGCGGCGGCCAACGAACTCAGTTTGGCGTTTGGCGCGGGGACCCTCGACGCCGAGATCGTGCGGCAGCGTGGTGCCATCGGTGTCCTTGCCGATGACGATAAAACCTTTTTCGGCGCGCAGGATCATCAGCGCTTCGAGGCCGATGGCGACGGCGTCGAACGCCTGGCCGGCCTGGCGAAGTTGCACCCACAACGGCTCGGCGCGATCCGCCCGGATCGAGATCTCGTAGCTCCGATCCCCGGTGAAGCTGACTCGGGCGATGCGGACTTCGTCGTCGGCATAGGTGCCATGACCGATCGCCATATGCGGCAGGTCGGCGTCGTCGAGCGAAAGGCCGAGCTCCAGTGTTTCCAGCAGCTTTCGGGCGTTCGGCCCGGAGACGGTCAGCGTCGCCATGTCTGATGTGGCGTTGTGATATAGACGGCGCCGCGGCCAAAACGGTCCTGGCGCCATTCCTCCAGCCGCGCGTGCACGGCAGCGACATGCGAGGACGAGCACGAGACGACGAAGCGATGCTCGTCCAGCCGTACCAGAACGCCGTCGTCGAAGACCACGCCATTTTCCGACAGCATGAAGCCGTAGCGGCAGCGGCCAGGTTTCAGCGTCGACATGGTGTTGTAATAGAGGAAATCGACGAACGCGGCCGCCTGCGGTCCGATCACCTCGATCTTGCCGAGCGTCGAACCGTCGAACAACGCCACAGATTGACGGGCACGCCGCGCCTCGTCCGCGATCGAACGCTCCGCGTCCGCGCTGCCGCCATAGTGGGCCGGGCGCAGCCAGCCGCCATATTCCTGGAAGACGGCGCCACTGACGCGGTGCACATTCTCCAGCGGCAGCCGGCGCACCGGCGCCATCAATTCGCCGACGCGCGCGCCGGCAAAGCTTGCCAACGGCACCGGCGTGAACGGTGGCCGGTATGTGGTGGTGCCGACCTCCGGCACCGTACGGCCGGTGATGCCGGCCATCAGCGCCTGGCCGGTCAGATTGGAGGTCTTGCCTTGGTCGGTCGCCATGCCAAGCGTCGTGTAGCGCTTCAGATGTTCGACCGAGACGAAATTTTCGCTTGCCGCCAGCTCGACGTCCTTCACCGTCACGTCGTTCTGGTAGTCGATCCAGATGCGTCCCTTCGAGCCCGGCATCGGCCATGCCGGGAGAATGCCGTCTGTCGCCTCCGGCCCGGTGCTGCGCGGCAGGGCGGCCTTCGTCTGGCCGAGCGATGCAACGGCGGTGCTGGCGCCAGCAAACACATCCGACAAGGAAACCGCGCCGGCAGCCGCACCTGCCACGGCGATACCGTCGACTGGATCGCCCGGCAGGAAGGCGGCGCGCGGCTCGCTCCAGGCGAGCTTGCCCCTGGCCTGGCCGAAGAGATGAATGGTCGGCGTCCAGCCGCCCGAGACCAGCACGCAATCGACATCGAGCCTGGAGCCGTCGTCGAGCGTCACGCCGACGACGCGGAGCTTGCCGCTGGCGGAAGCAAGGGCGCGACCTCTGATCCGTCGGACATTGGCCGGCGCGGCAGGGATACCCTCACGCCGAATGTCCACGAGCGTGACGTCAGTCCCAGCCTCGGCGAGCGCGCCCGCAACTTCATAGGCGCTATCATTGTTGGTGGCGACAACGATGCGGCGTCCGACCAGCACCGCGTGCCGCCTGAGATAGGCGAGCGCCGCATCCGCCGACATGATGCCAGGCAGATCATTGTTGGCGAAAGGCAGCGGCCGCTCGATGGCGCCGGTCGCCAGCACGATCCGGCGCGGCCTGACTCGCCAAAGCGTATCCGGTCGGCCGTCGAGATGGCGCTGGTTCAGCCCGACCAGATTGTGGTCGTAGATGCCAAAGGCGGTGGTCGAAGGCAGGATCAGATGGCCGGCCGAGGCAAGCTCCGCAACCGTCTCCTCGATCCAGACCGCGGCCGGCTTGCCGTCGATCTCGGCGGCGCGGTGGCCGAGCGATCCGCCAGCCCGGAGTTGGTCATCGACAAGCACCACGGATTGACCAGCACCAGACATCAGCCTTGCCGCCGCCAATCCGGCCGGTCCCGCGCCGACCACCAGCACGTCGCAATGATGGTTGATCTGGTCGGCCGTACCCGGCGAGGTCCAGTCGGCATCGACCTTGCCCAGCCCCGCCATGGCGCGGATGCGTGGCTCGAACCTGTGCCAGTCCGGCCACATGAAGGTCTTGTAGTAGAACGCCGCCGGAATGAAGCGCGCAAAATGGTCGAGGAAGGCGTTGCGGTCGGCCAGTGCTGTGGGCGTCGCGTTGACGCTCTTCGCCACCAGCCCGTCGCGTGCCGGCTCGGTCGTGGCTCGTGTGTTCGGTGCCGCCCGCAGGCCGCCGATATCGACCAGCGCGTTCGGTTCTTCCACGCCCGCGCCCCAGATGCCGCGCGGTCGGTGGTACTTGAAGCTGCGGCCGACGACCGCGACATCGCCGGCCAGCAATGCCGAGGCGATGGTGTCGCCGGCATAGCCGTGCACGGTTGCGCCGTCGAAACTGAACCGGATCGGGCGCGACCGGTCGATCGCGCTGCCGCCGGTGGAAAGACGCGAGGCGGTCACGCCGTGTGCTCCCCGCCGAGAGCGGCCGAGGACAGCACCTTGTGGCTTACGGTATCCCGCTCCATGACGAAGAACTCGCCGCAAGTCATGTGGACCCAGATCTCGCGTGCCGTGCCTTTCGGATTGGTGCGCAGATAAAGGTAATCAGCCCAGCGATCGGTCGGCACGTCGGCGCCATCTGGTCTGATGTTGCCGGCATCGCCGCCATAGTGGAATTCGGTCTCGTCGCGCGGGCCGCAGAACGGGCAAGGGAAAAGCTGCATGATTGCCTCTAGTGCGCGATGCCGGAGCCGGCCGCTTCATCGATCAGCCGCCCGCTGGCGAAGCGATCGAGGTCGAAGGGTCGGCTGATGTCGTTGTGCTTGCCTGACGCCAGCAATTGCGCCAGCAGCGTGCCGCCGGCGGGGATGGCCTTGAAGCCGCCCGTGCCCCAGCCGCAATTGAGGAACAGGCCGGGCAGTGGCGATTCGCCGATGATCGGCGAGGAATCCGGCACGACGTCGACAATGCCGGCCCATTGCCGCATCAGCTTGAGCTGGCCGAAGATCGGGAACATCTCCAGCAGCCCGGCAATCACCGCTTCCAGCGTCGGCAGATTGCCGCGTTGCGCATAGGACGGGATGCGGTCGAGCCCGCCGCCGATAACGATCTCGCCCTTGTCCGACTGGCTGACATAGACACCGGCGCCGGGCGACAACACCACGGTGTCGAGGATCGGCTTGACCGGTTCTGAAACGCAGGCCTGCAGCGCATAGGAATTGATCGGTAGCCGGAAGCCCGCCTTGGCCGCCAGCACCGAGGAATGCCCGGCCACCGCCATGCCGATGCGCTCGGCACGGATCGCACCACGCGAAGTCTGGACGCCGCGGCAGCGGCCGCCCTCGATGATGAAATCGGTGATCTCGCAGTTCTGGATGATGTCGACGCCGAGGCGGCTCGCCGCTCGCGCATAGCCCCAGGCGACCGCGTCATGGCGCGCCGTTCCGGCCCTACCTTGCCAGATGCCGCCGAACACCGGGAAGCGCGCATCCGGCGAAAAATTGTAGATGGGCGCCACACGGCGCACATCGTCTGGTGAAAACAGCTCGGCATCGATGCCGTTGATCTGCATGGCGTTGACGGTGCGCGCGCCGATCTCCATCTCGGCGGTCGAGTGGCACAGATTGACCATGCCGCGCTGCGACAGCATGACGTTGTAGTTCAAATCCTTGGCCAGCCCCTCATAGAGCCGGTGGGCCAGCCCGTAGAGCTCGACGCTTTCCGGATAATAGTAGTTGGAGCGCACCACGGTGGTGTTGCGGCCGGTGTTGCCGCCGCCGATCCAGCCTTTTTCCAGCACCGCGACCCTGGCGATGTTGTGGTTCTTGGCCAGGTAGTAAGCCGTCGCCAGCCCATGGCCACCGCCGCCGATGACGATCGCGTCGTAGGACGGCTTCGGCTCGGGCGAGCGCCAGGCCGGCTGCCAGCCGGTTTGGCCGGCCAAGCCCTCCTTGAGGAGCGACAATGCGGAATAGCGTCTGGTCATGGTGTGCCGGACAAGCCTGAATTTCTCGAGGTGAAGCGTATTGGTATTGTACACATATGTCTAGTAGAGGCGGCAGTCTTGTGTACAAATGATGGCGCTAACGCTTGCGCGAAAGCGTCTTCTCCACATAGCGCGAGAAGTCCTCGATATCCTTGGCCGAAGGCTCCTGGCCGGTGAAGCTGCGCAGATACGAGGCGACGTGTGTCAGGCGACTGCTCATCGGCTCGTTGAGTTCAAGCGAGTAATAGCCGATCTGCATGAAATAGAGGATGCGTGCTCGCACGAACGCGTCCTCCTCCCCATAGCCATGACGCATGAACATGTCGCGGATAGCGTTGACACGCTCCTCGTCGGCCTCATCGAGCGCGCGTCTGATGGCAGGCGAGCGGCGGGCCCAGGCCCTGATCGCGAAATCCAGCCGCGGATCGAACAGCCTTTCGTCCACCCAGCATTCGAAAATGCTCATCACCCCGCGGATGACGGTCGCGGAAGGCCGCCTGGCGCGTTCGACAATGAACCTGGTGTTGGTCTGCCGCCAGTAATCCAGCAACTGCTCGAGCAGGTCCTGCCGGCTCTTGAAATACCAGTAGAAGCTGGAACGCGACACATCGAGCTTCTGGCCAAGTGTCAGCACGCGGACGCGTTCGACGCCGTCCGAGATCAACGTTTCAAGCGCAAGCTTCAGCCAGTCTTCGCGAGTGGCCTTGATGTTGCCGGTGGCGCCGGCACGCTGAATCGTCGTTTCGAGAGCTGCCATCGACATGACGCATGACACGCAGCCTTAGGCAAATCAAGGCTATGGACATAGGTGTACAGAGTAATCCGACCCAAGCCGAATGATGCATCGCCGATATTAGTCGGATTGAGGCTCGATGGTGGCTCTGTCGCCACCAAGCCATCAGCGCGGCCGCAACCAAGGGGATTTTTGTCGCGGCTGCGGGTTCAGTGTTTGCTTTCCCGCAAGGCAATTGTCTGGCAAATACCAGTTCAGACAGATGCCGCTGCGCGGCCAACCAGCAGGGAAGACAGGAACATGACACTGTTTCGAAAGAATCTCATCGATGGCGAATGGGTCGGCGAGGCCGGTTCCCGCAACATCAACCCCTCCGATACCGGTGACATCGTCGGCGACTATGCTTCGGCGGGCGTCGAGCAGGCCAAGCAGGCGATCGCTGCGGCCAAGGCGGCGTTTCCGGCGTGGTCCCGCTCCGGTCCGCTGGCGCGCCACGCGGTGCTGAAAAAGGCCTCCGACGAGATCATGGCGCGCAAGGATGAGATCGGCCGCAATCTGGCGCGTGAAGAAGGCAAGACGCTGGCCGAGGGCATCGGCGAGACCATTCGCGCCGCCCAGATTTTCGATTTCTTTGCTGGCGAAACATTGCGCCTGTCGGGCGAGGTCGTGCCAAGCGTGCGGCCGGGCGTCGGCGTCGAGATTACGCGCGAGGCGGTCGGCGTCGTCGGCATCATCACGCCGTGGAATTTCCCGATCGCCATTCCGGCCTGGAAAATCGCTCCGGCGCTGTGCCACGGCAACACCGTCGTCTTCAAGCCGGCCGAACTGGTTCCGGAGAGCGCCTGGACCATCGTCGATATCCTGCACCGCGCCGGCCTTCCGAAGGGCGTGCTCAATCTCGTCATGGGCAAAGGCTCGGTGGTCGGTCAGGCGATGCTCGACAGCCCCGATATCAACGCCATCACGTTCACCGGCTCGGTCGGCACCGGCAAGCGGGTCGCCGCGGCAAGCATAGAGCATATGCGCAAGTTCCAGCTCGAAATGGGCGGCAAGAACCCGCTGGTCGTGCTCGACGATGCCGATCTGGCGGTTGCTGTCGATTGCGCGCTCAACGGCGCCTTTTTCTCGACGGGCCAGCGCTGCACCGCCTCGTCCAGGCTGATCGTGACGGATGCCATTCACGACAGTTTCGTCGACGCCCTCAAGGATCGCATGAGCAAGCTTGTTATCGGCGACGCGCTCGACGCGCAGACCCAGATCGGTCCGGTCGTCGACGCCACACAGCTGAAGCAGGACGAGGACTATATCGCCATCGGCGTCAGGGAAGGTGCCACGCTCGCCTTCGGCGGCGAGCGGCTCGACCGCAAGACGCCGGGCTTCTATCTGCGGCCGGCGCTGCTGACACAGGCCACCAACGCCATGCGCAGTTCGCGCGAGGAGATTTTCGGACCCGTCGCCAGCGTCATCCGCGTCAAGGACTACGACGAGGCGCTTTCCGTCGCCAACGACACGCCCTTCGGGCTGACGTCGGGCATCTGCACTTCAAGCCTCAAGCACGCCACGCACTTCAAGCGCAATTCGGAGGCCGGCATGGTGATGGTCAACCTGCCGACGGCGGGTGTCGACTTCCATGTTCCGTTCGGCGGCCGCAAGGGTTCCAGCTACGGCCCGCGCGAACAGGGCCGCTACGCGGCGGAATTCTACACCACGGTGAAGACCGCCTACACGTTCGCTGGCTGATCGGCCCCCGGCTGATCATGCCGGGCGGATCGGCTGTCGGCCGATCAGCCGGGATGATCGGGCGCCGGCCGCTCGGCCGGCGAACCGCCACACATCAAGGGAGTGATCGGCGCGAAGATGACATTGCGGGACCTGACCTGGCTCAATCCGCCGCCGCAGCATTCCATCGACGGCGACAGCCTCCGTGTGCGCACCGGCAAGGAGACCGATTTCTGGCGCGAGACATTTTACGATTTCTGGCGCGATAACGGCCACTTCCTGTACCAGCAGGCCGAGGGCGATTTCACCGCTGAGGTCACCGTCAAGGGCGATTATCAGGTGCTTTACGACCAGGCCGGGTTGATGCTCCGGCTGAGCGAATCCCATTGGATCAAGGCCGGTATCGAATACACCGACGGCGTGATGTATTTTTCCGTCGTCGTCACCAACGATGCCTCCGACTGGTCGCTGGCCACCATTCCGGCTGCCCCGCACGGTGTCAGGATCCGTTTGACCCGTCACGCCGAGACGATCCGCGTCCAGTACCTCGATGCTTCCGACGGTCGCTGGAAGCCGGTGCGGCTTGCCTATTTCCCGATCTCGAAAACGGTCGATGTGGGCATGATGTGCTGTTCGCCGCAACGTGAGGGTTTCGAGGTCACATTCTCCGGCTTTTCGGTCGGCCCACCGATATCGCGGGAATTGCACGACTGACACTGCCGTCGCTTCCAGCGTTAGGCCTGAAGTCATCGCCTGGACCATGCCAGCCAGCGGCTCGCCAGATGCCTCCGAAATGAGGTGAGCCTTGTCCGCCGAAAAGCGTCGCCGGCCATCTTGATGCCTTGTGCCTGCGTCGGGAAAGGGTGGATAACGTCGGCCAGCGCGTGCAATCCCATGCCCGACTTGATCGCCAGCGACACCGCATTGATCATCTCGCCGGCATGGCTGGCGACGACCGTGGCACCCAGGATGCGGTCGGACCCGTCCCTGACGTGGATTTTGACAAAGCCTTCCTCCTCGCCGTCCATCACTGCACGGGCGACATCGTGCATCAGCACCGTATAGGTCTTGACGGGGATGCCGTTCTGGCGCGCCTCCACTGGATAGAGGCCGACATGGGCAATCTCCGGATCGGTGTAGGTGCACCACGGAATGACCAGTTCGCTCAGTTTCCTGCGTCCGAGAAACAGGGCATTGCGCACAACCATGTGGGCTGTCGCCTCGGCGGTATGGGTGAATTTGTATGCGAGGCAGACATCGCCAGCCGCATAGATGCGTGGATTGGTGGTTCGGAGATAATCGTCCACTTTGATGCCGGTGGCGTCGTACGCCACCCCGGCGTCCTCCAGGTCGAGACCGTCGACATTGGGCGAACGGCCGATGCCGGTGATGATCTCGTCGACGGAAACCGTCATCGTGTCACCGTCGCGCACAAGGTCGGCGAGCTTCTTGCCGCCTTCTGTCCGCACCGCCACCGCCTCGGTATTCAGGCGAACCTCGATCCCTTCGCGCGCCAGCGCGTCCGAAAGGATCTGAGCGGCATCGCGTTCCTCGCCAGGCAGGAACATCGGCTCCCGCTGCACCAGGATGACCTTCGCGCCCAGCAGGCAGAAGGCCTGCGCCGCCTCGCAACCGAGCGGTCCGCCGCCAATGACCAGAAGCCGTTTCGGGCACTCTGTGAGATCGAACATGGTTTCGTTGCTGAGATAGCCGGCCTCGGTGAGTCCTGGAATCGTCGGCAGTGCCGGACGTGCGCCCGTAGCAACCAGCGCCTTTCTGAAACGCAGTGTCTTCCCGGCAACCGTGACCTCGTCAGGTCCGGAAAATCGCGCTTCGCCGAAATAGAGGTCGATGCCTGCGGAGACCAGGCTCGCAGCCGAATCGGCGTGACTGATCCGCTGCCTGATCTGCCGCATCCGCGTCATGGCACGCTGAAAGTCGACGTGAAGATGGTCCGGCGCGTCGCCGCCAAGATTCTCGGCATCGCGCATATCGGCATAGAGCCTGGCCGTGCGAATGATCGCTTTCGAGGGGATGCAGCCTACATTGATGCAGGTGCCGCCGATCAGCCCGCGCTCGATCAGCGCGACTTTCGCACCGAGGTTTGCCGCCTCGCTGGCAGCGGTCAAGCCGGCCGGCCCGGCGCCGATGACGACAAGATTGTATGGGCCGTCGGGCTCCGGGTTCTTCCAGAGCGGCGGATGGGCACCCCTGATCAGCTCGATGTCATCGCGGTCGACAGGGAAGGCGTTGGCCATGGTCCGGTCACGCGACATCGCCGCCACCTGACGCCGAGCTTGCCGGCTGAGACAACCAGCCGCCGCTGAATCCGGCTCTGCCCAGGCCGCGGCGGATGTGCGGGTTGGATCGCATCAGTTCCCAGATCAGGCGCGACCGATGGTTCTCGATCATCATCACCACGATGCCCTGATCCAGCCCGTAATGACCTTCCGACACCCAGCCGCTGCGGCCGAATTTTCGCCGGTGGGCCAATGTCGGATTGAAGCCGCTCGGCAGCCGGAAATTGTCGATCACCTCGGGGTAGCGATCCTCGAGATGGCGCAATGCCGCCAGGCAGATATCCGGCGCGAAAGGCAGCGAAGCCGGATAGGACCATGGGGCGATTGTTCCGTCGTCCGGCCCGAAAGGAGCGCCGCGCGCGGCATAGCCGGAAAACCGGCGACGCTGTCGCGCTACGCTGGCACGAAATCCGCCTGGTCCGTCGCCCGCCGAAAGTCCCCACAGGTTCTCGTCGTAGCCGCCGTAGCCGTAAGGGTTGTGGCGCGCATAGTCGCGGTGCAGGTAGGTCGAGCGGCGGCTGTTTTCGAAATAGTCCGAGTTCTTCTCACGCATGAAAGCGTCGCGGATGCCGGCGAAGTCGATCCAGGCATGCGAGAACTGGTGCATGAACAGCGGACCGCCATAGAGCACATCGTAGCCGTAGATGTTTTCCCACTGATAGGTCG
This sequence comes from Mesorhizobium sp. M0621, assembly GCF_040320745.1. Lineage (NCBI taxonomy): Bacteria > Pseudomonadati > Pseudomonadota > Alphaproteobacteria > Hyphomicrobiales > Phyllobacteriaceae > Mesorhizobium > Mesorhizobium sp. M0621. The sequence continues at coordinate 32,412 of NZ_JAMYQF010000032.1, forward strand.
CCGTCCAGCCCTCGTAGCTGTTGTCCGAGGTCGGGTTGTCTGGCGAGGCCATCGACAGCACGTAGAGGATCGTCGCTTCGTTGTAGCCTTCCCAGCCATAGTGGAGAAAGCCGCTCTTCGGCTTCCAGCCCTGCCGGAGCGTCGGGCTTGAGCCTTGCGCCCATCGCCAGTCGACGCGCCGGTAGAGCGCCTCGGCCAGTTGGCGGATTTCGGCCTCGTCGCCATTGTCGTCGGAAAAATAGGCGCCTGCCACCAGCATGCCTGATATCAGCAATGCGGTATCCACCATCGACAGTTCGCAGCGCCAGACGCGCAGGCCGGTCCGCATGTCGAGGAAATGGTAGTAAAAACCCTTGTGGCCGGTGACCTCGTCGCCATTGCCTTGCCGGCTGGTCGAGAAGAAACGCAGAGCGGCAAGCGTCAGCTTCACGGCCGCATCGCGCGTCATCCAGCCGCGCTCGACGCCGATCGGATAGCAGGACAACGCGAAGCCGACGACAGCGATGCTGGCCGGCGAATTCGGCCGCGACGTATCGGCGACCAGTCCGTTGTCGGGGTTCACGTTTTCGAGGAAGTAGTCGAAGGCGGCGCGCTGATAGCGCTCCAGAAGCTCGTCGTCGGACAGCGCGGCAGGTTCGACTTTAAGCAAAAGAAACAAGCTCCCGCCCGATAGCTGCATCCCGTATCATGGTTCCCGGCATAGCTTCCTTGCGTCATCGTCGATTCGAAGTCTGGGACTATATACGCCCGTAAGCACCCGTTCGTTGCACCGTCACGCGGAATTGAGATGCGTCCTGCCTCAGTAGGTGGCGCGGCCGCCGGAAACGTCGAACACGGCGGCCGTCGTGAACGAACACTCCTCCGAGGCGATCCAGCAGATCAGCGCCGCCACCTCGTCGACCTCGCCAAAGCGTGCCATCGGTATCTTGGACAGCATGAAGTCGATGTGCTCCTGGCTCATCTGCTTGAAGATCGCGGTGCGCACGGCGGCCGGCGTCACGCAATTGACCGTCACCTTGGTCTTGGCCAGTTCCTTGCCGAGCGACTTGGTCAGGCCGATCACCGCGGCCTTCGAGGTGCTGTAGGCGGAGGCGTTGGGATTGCCTTCCTTGCCGGCGATCGAGGCGATGTTGATGATGCGGCCATAGTTGCGCTCGAGCATGTGCGGCACGAGCGCCTTGTTGCAGTAGAAGACGCCGTTGATGTTGATGTCGATGACCTTCTGCCAGTCCTCGACCGAATAATTCCAGGCCGTCATGTTGGGGCCGGTGATCGCCGCACTGGTGACCAGGATATCGACACCGCCAAGCGCTTCTATCGTCCGCGCGGCGGCGCTTTCGACTCCCGCGGCATCGGCGACATCGATGGCAATACCATGGAGGCCAGGGATGACAGCCTTGGCTTGCTCGATCTGGACAGGATCGCGATCCCAGACGCAGACGTGTCCGCCCTCGTCGACAATTCTCTGAGCTACTGCCAGACCGATGCCGGAGGCGCCACCGGTGATGACCGCTGAGCGTCCAGCAAACCGTTGCGCGAAACTCGGCATATGGTCTTCCTCCCAATCGGTAGCGAATGTGAAGTTATCGATGACCAAGTACAAGGCGGGATCGAAGCCGCCGAAAGGGATATTGGTGGGCCAGCAGAGGCGGCCGCTACCGGTGCTGGAAGAACTGCAAAAACAGTTCCCGCTCGGTGGTGATGTCGAGCTTTTCGTAGATGCGCCGGCGGTGGTTCTTGACCGTGCCGATGGTAATGCCGAGGCGCTCGGCGATGTTGGCGGTCGGATGACCGGCGAGGATCAACTGGACAAGTTCCCGCTCGCGCAGCGACAGCTCCGGCCATAGGCTGGCCGGGATGGTCGGCTCCTGCCGGGGTGAGGCGCCTGGGCCTGTCGGCGCCGACGTGCGGGAGAAGTCGGTTCCGCGCGCCTTGATGTCGAGCGCATGCAGCGCCTCGAACACCGGCAAACGCTCATCCAGAAGTGAGATCTCGCTATCCCTGAATGAAGCGGTCGAGCGGTCGAGGAAGATACCGAGGCACCAGTCGCCGCCGTCGGCCAGCATGATGCCGACCTCGTCGCAGATTTCCGACTGGGCCAGAAAGCCGGCTATGTACTGGCCGCGCTTGGCCTCATCGTCGGCAAGCCGTTTCAGCGGCATGATGCCCAGCCTTCGTTCGCGCCGCCACGAGGCATAGAACGGATCGAACACGTAGTAGTTGTCGAGATAGCGCCGGACCATTTCATCCGAGAAGCGCCGGTGCTTGACGAACTCGGGCGTCTGCGTCGCCGAATAGCGCGTCACGGTGACGAGGTCGTGCTCGATGTCCGCGCCGATCAGGTCGATCAGGCAGTCGACATGCCTGTCCGTGCCGGTGGCGGCGATCGCCCTGGCGAGCGGCGCCCAGATATTGCCCATGCGCATGCCCTTTTCTCGGCGATCCCAGCCCAACCGTCATTGTGTCTTTAGGCATATGGCGCAAGGCCACCCAACCAATCTAGCCTTGTTGCATCTTAGACCAGATCCCGAGGCGACCGTGACCCAACCCAACCTCACCAGTCCCATCGTCGGCAACCCTATTGTCGTCGGTATCGACGCCGGCGGCACGATGACTGACACGATCCTTGTCGATCAGGACGGCCACTTCAAGATCGGCAAGTCGGCGACCACGCCGAAGAATGAAGCCGAGGGTTTTCTGGCTTCGGCAGAAGACGCGGCGGACGCTTGGGGGATCTCACTGGAATCACTGTTTTCCGGCGTCAACGTCGTGCTCTATTCCGGCACCGGCATGCTCAACACTCTGTTGTCGCGCACCGGCCGCCGGCTCGGCCTGATCACCACCAAAGGTCTCGAGGACATGATACTGATGGGCCGCGGCCTGCAGGCCTGGGCCGACTATTCCTATGCCGACCGGCTGCATGCGGTAACCCATCACCATCCCGATCCGCTGGTGCCGCGCCGCCGCACCCATGGCGTCACCGAGCGCATCGACCAGTTCGGCGACATCGTGCTGCCGCTCTACGAACACGAAGTCTCCGCCGCCGCGAAAAAACTGATCGCCGACAAGGTCGAGGCGATCTGCATCATGACCATCTTTTCGCACGTCAATCCGGTGCACGAGAAGCGCATCGCCGAAATCTGCCGCGCGGAGGTCGAGAAGGCCGGCGCCGACATCATCGTCTACACCAGCCACGAAGTCCGCCCGGTCATCCGCGAGCAGTCGCGGCTGAATTCGGTGCTGATCGAAGCCTACGCCACCTCGCGTGGCCGCAAGCAGCTCAAAGGCATCGAGGACGTCTCGAAGAAATACGGCTTCAAATATGGCGTGCAGACGCTGCTCTCCTTCGGTGGCCTGACCTCGATCAACCATCCGCGCCTGCATGAAACCATGATCTCCGGCCCGATCGGCGGCATCCTTGGTGCTGCCTATGTCGGCAAGCTGATCGGCAATGATTCGCTGATCTGCTCGGATATGGGCGGCACCTCCTTCGACATGGGCGTCATCACGCGCGGCCAGACGCGGATCGAGAATGAGCCGCTGATGGACCGTTTCAAGCTCAATGTGCCGACGCTGCATCTGGACACCATTGGTGCGGGCGCCGGCATGATCCTCAAGGTCGACCCGCTGACCAGGAAGGTCTCGCTCGGGCCGGAAAGCGCGGGCTCCGATCCGGGTCCGATCTGCTTCGCCAGGGGCGGCACTGAACCGACCATCGCCGATTGCGACGCGATCCTCGGCCGACTCAACCCGTATTACTTTCTCGGCGGCAAAGTCGTGCTGCAGGTCGAGAAGGCACGCAAAGCCTTCGAGGAGAAATGCGCCAACGTGCTGGGAGTTGGTGTCGAAGAGGCGGCAGAGGGCATGATTGACATGCTGGAGTCCGATGCCAACAACGCGCTGCGCCGCGTCATTTCCGGCCAAGGCATCCATCCCTCCGAATTCACGCTGCTCTCCTATGGCGGCTCGGGCCCGCTGCATCTCGCCGGCTGCTCCAAGGGCATCGGCTTCAAGGATATCATCACCTTCCAGTTCGCGGCGGCCTTCTCCGCCTTCGGCTGCACGACCGCCGATTTCATGCGCCGTCATTCCGTGTCGACGCAGCATGACATCCCGTCGCGTGCCGACGAGGCGACGCTGGCCGCTTTCGGCGCCAAGGTCACGACGGTGTGGAACGATCTGACCAAGGCCGCGGTCGACGAGATGATCGCCGACGGGCACGCGCGCGAAAAGATCAGGACCGTGCCGTTCCTGATGATGCGCTACACCGGCCAGCTCGAGGACGTCGAGGTCATGGCGCCGCTCGCCGAGGTCAATTCGGCCGATGACATGCGTGGGGTTATCGACGAGTTCGAGGCTGTCTACGCCAAGGTCAACCACCGCGTGTCGCGCTATGGTGAAGCCGGCTTCACCATCACCGAGCTTGGCCTCATCGCCACCGCCGACAAGGTCAAGCCGGTGCTGCTCAAGCGGCCGCTCGGCAAGTCGGATCCAGCAGCAGCCCACAAGGGCGTGCGCGAGGCCTATATTGCGGGGCGCTGGCACAAGGCCAATCTCTACGAGATGGATCTACTGCAGCCCGGCCACGAAGTGATCGGCCCGGCCATCATCGAACATCCCGCCACCACGCTCGTCGTTCATCCGCAGGACCGCGTCCATGTCGATGAATGGACGCTGCTGCACTACAGCCACGCTTGAGAGGCACCGCCATGTTGGACAAACCTGCTTCGGCCCTGCGCCTTCGCGAAAGACTGCTCGATTCCGAGCGGCTAATGGAAGAGACCGGCTGCTATGACGGCATCACGGAACTCACGCTACGCAACCAGGATCCGCTGAAATTCGAGACGCTGCACACCAAGCTGCGTGCCTATTGCGTCTCGGCACGCGAAATGGCGCGCCGCATTTCGGCCTCGCCCGGCGTGCGCGAAGTCGGTGAAATGGTTGTCGCCATCTACACGCCCGAGGGCGATGCCATCGCGCTGTCCAACGGCATCATGGTGCACGTCCATACGATGAGCCGCTTCATCAAATGGATGATCAAGAACAACTACGAGGAAAACCCGAAAATCCGCGAAGGCGATATCTTCGCCAACAACGATGCTTTCATCGGCACCGTGCAGGTGCCTGACGTCATGGACGTGGTGCCGATCTTCCATGAAGGCACGCTGGTCGGCTGGGCCGGCGCTGTCTGCCACGAGTTGGAAGCCGGCGGCATCACGCCCGGCGGCGATGTCTGTCTCGCGCAGGAGCGCTTCACCGAAGGCCTGTTCGTCTGCGCCGAGAAGATCGGCGAGAATGACGAGATCCGCCGCGATTACGTCATCCGCTGCGAGCGCAATCTCCGCATGCCGATCTACTGGGTGCTCGACGAGAAGGCCAAGGTCGCCTCCTGCATCGACATGCGCGAAAGCGTCAAGCAGCTGATCTCGGAGATCGGCCTCGACTACTGGATGAAGGTGTCGAAGGAGTTCATCGAGGAAGGCCGCCGCGCCCAGCTTGCCCGCACCCGCCAGCTCACCGTTCCCGGCATTTATCGCGGCCACACTTTCTACGGCCACGTCACGGCGGGAAAGCCCGGCTTCCAGCTGCTCGGCGATCCCGACTGGCTCTACAACATCCCGATCGAGATGGAGATCACATCATACGGCAAGATCACCATGGACTTCGAAGGCACGCAGCCCTGGGGCTACCATTCAATGAACTGCACCCCGGCCGGCATGGATGGCGGCATGTTCGTCACGCTGACCCAGCACATGAATTTCGAAGGCCTGGTCAATGACGGCGCCTGGATGGCGACCGAACTGAAACTGCCGCACGGCACCTGGACCAACCCCGACAATGAGATGGTGGCAACCGCCACCTCCTGGGCGCTGCTGCTACCGGCCTATGGCGTGTTCCAGCGGCTGCTGTCGCGCAGCTTCGTGGCGCGCGGCTATGTCGAGGAGGCCTTTGTCGGCCAGGTCAACAGCCCGATGATCGAAATGGGTGGCGAAAGCCAGTACGGCACGCCCTTCGGCATGGCGCATTTCGAATGCGCCGCAGCCGGCTCCGGCGCGCTCGCCATCAAGGACGGTCTTGACACCGCCTATGTCGGCTGGAACCCGGAATCCGACATGGGCAACATCGAGGTCTGGGAACAGTCGATGCCGATGGTCTATATCGGCCGCTCGATCGTGCCGAACTCGGGTGGCGCCGGCAAATATCGCGGCGGCTGTTCCTTCGTCTCGACCTGGCTAATCAACAAGACGTCGCATCTGCGGCTTCACACTTCGGAGCACTCTTCCAGGGTATTCGACAATGGCGGCATGTGCGGCGGCTATCCGGCGCCGACCTGCCAGAAGCATCGCGCGGTGCGCAACTCCAACATCCATGAACTGGCAGCAAAAGGCGAGCCGCTGGCGCATGCCCCCGGAATCGATCCGCACGTCTCGGATTACGAGAAGAACATCGGCGGCGACCATGTCGTGGTCGAGGGTCCCTATATCACCGCGCCGCACAAGGAAGGCGACATCTTTAGCCATTCCTACAATGGCGGCGGCGGTTACGGCGACGTGCTCGAGCGCGATCTAATCAAGACGGCATGGGATGTCGAGAATGGGTTTCTGACCCGCGACGCGGCGGACCAGGTTTTCGGCATCGTGCTGAAGGACGATGAAGACGGCTATCCCGTTGCCGACATCGATGCCACGGCGAAGCGCCGTGCCGCCATGCGCAAGCAGCGTCTGGCCAAGGCGATCCCGGTAGCCGACTGGATCGCCTCAGAGCGTGGCCGTGTCGAAAAGGCCGACTTCGCCCCGGAGGTGAAGAAAATGTACGCCAGCGCGATCAAGCTGTCGTCGCGCTTCACTAGGGAATTCAGTGAGTTCTGGAACGTCGACGCCAGATCGATCTTCATCCCGAGAGCAAAGCCATGACCTCGTACAGCAAGGAAGTTATCCGCGATCTGGCAGCCGGCCAGCTGCCCTGGCCGCAAACCCGGCGCATTATGAGCGCCTACAAGGACGACGACCGCTTCTTCAAGATGGTCGCCGTCTATCAGGACCGTGTCGCCTGGAAGGATCCGATCCTGCTGCCGGTCTCGGATCACCTGTTCATCTGCCAGAGCGGCGATGAACGGATCACCCGTTGCGAGTGCGGCCATTCCTTCGGCGACTATCGCAAGAACTGGAAGCTCAACGCTGCGATCAATGTCCGCAACACCGAGGAGGCGCTGCGTGAAATCTATCCCAACAGCGATCTTCCCGATCCCCAATGGATGGAAATTCGCGAGTTCATCTGCCCGGAATGCGGCACGCTGCACGAGGTGGAAGCGGCCGCACCCGGCTATCCCATCGTGCATGATTTCGAACCCGACCTCGAAGGCTTTTATCGCGAATGGCTGGGCAAGCCGCTTCAGGGACGATGAATGGTTGTCGCCGCCTTCGAGTGTGATTGCCAAATCCGGCCAGGCCTGATTGCCTACCCGGAACAGAGCGGAGACCACGCGCCATGAAGAACCTTTCGGGCCGCGGGGCCATCATCACCGGCGGGTTTTCAGGCATGGGCTTTGCCATTGCGACGGCATTGGCCGAGGCCGGCGCCAATGTCGCCGTCGGCTCCTACATCGCGCCCGCCGGCGCTGACAGATCCGATGCCGCCTACTATCCCGGCGCGGACGAGATCGGCCGCGTGCGTTCGGCTCTTGCCGTCCATGGCACCAAGGTCCACGCCGCCCATCTCGACGTGCGCGACAGCGACGTCACCAACCGTTTCGCGGCGGACGCCGAAGTCGCCATCGGCCCGGCCGACATTCTGGTCAACGCCGCCGGCACCACCGCCGAGCAACCGGTCTGCGGCCATTCCGACGCGTTGTGGGACAAGATCGTCGACACCAACCTGACCGGCGCCTTCCGCGTCACGCGTGCCGTGCTGCCGGGCATGATCGAGCGCGGCTGGGGCCGCATCGTCAACATCGGCTCGACCGCCGCCTCGGTCGGCTGGAAGGACAACCCGGCCTACTGCGCCTCCAAGGCCGGCCTTCTCGGCCTGACCCGCTGCGTGGCGCTGGAAGGTGCGGCGCACGGCGTCACCTGCGTCATGATCAGCCCGACCTGGGTCGAGACCGAACTGATGCGCCGCAATGTGGCGCAGGTCGTCAAGCGTGAGGGCAAGGGGCGCACACCAGAAGAGGCGATGGCCGAAATCGCCAGGGGCAACCCGCAGCAGCGCATGCTGCAGCCGCAGGAGATCGCGGCACTGGCGGTCTTCCTGTGCTCTGATCTGGCCAAGGGCATCACCATGGAAAACATACAGATCACCGGCGGAGCACTGTGGTAGCGCCACCCTCCGCGTTTCGCACAGGCTGTAAGACAAGGTGACTGGATTTGCCATTGAGCGCCGGGCGCGATAGGTTATATTGCACTGCACAATGGAGACGCCGTTTATTGCACGCCCATGTTTGCGAAAATTCCGGCTGGCTCATGGCTTGCCGGCCGTGGGTCGTGTCGGCGGGACTCTGAGATGAAGATACCAAAGTCCCTGCTGATCGATCCTGAGAGAAACTCGGTCTATGGCGCCTTTGCCGTAGCCGTCTCGATCTGGGCGTTCTCCTACTCCGTCATTTTCGGCCAGGTGCTGATCCTCGCCTACTATGCGGTTTGGCTTCCGCTTATCCTGGTCGATTACCGGCGGTTCCTGCGCCAGCTGTCCAGCGCTTGGCTGCCGCTGCTGTTTGCTGCCTATGTCTGCTCCTCCGTCTTCTGGTCGCAGGCGCCCGGCGTCACGGTGAGAACGGCCATCCAGTATTTCTCCCATATAGCCTGCGCCTACGTAGCTGCGCGCACCGTCAGCGTGCGCACGTTGACGATCGGTGCCCTGATCGGGATATTCGTCGTCCTGCTCTATTCGCTGAAGGTCGCGAACTATTCCGAGGACGTTCTCGACGGCACCGTCAACTTCGTCGGCGCCTTCGCCTCCAAGAACCAGATCGGCTTTGTCGGTTCGCTCGGCATCTATTTCTGCGCCGTCTTCCTTGCCTTTTACAGGCGCGGCCGGCTGAGCTTCATCCTGGCGGTGCCTATCGTGCTGCTGTCGGCCTATGTGTTGGTCGTCTCGCATTCGGCGACCTCGATGGCTTCGATACCGGCGGTTCTGGCGCTGGTGGCGCTTCTTGCGATGAGCAAACTTCTGTCACGGCGCTATCGCCGGGTGATTTTCCTGATCGGCGCCGGCCTGCTGGTCGTCGTTGCCTTTGTCGCCTTGAATCTCGGGCTGATGGATTTCGTCCTCGGCCTCTTCGGCAAGGATTCGACGCTCACCGGGCGGACTTATCTGTGGGAGCAGGGCTGGAATGCCGTGCAGAAATCGCCGATTCTCGGTGTTGGCTATGCTGCCTATTGGGTGCAGGGCTTCGCCGAAGCCGAGCGGCTTTGGAACGAATTCTACATCACCACCCGCACCGGCTTCCACTTCCACAACACCTATATCGAGGCTCTCGTCGAACTCGGCTTCGTCGGAGCGATGCTGGTATCGCTGATCATGCTGCGCACGCTCTACGGCCATGTTTCGGCGGTGATCTTCAGGACATGGCAGGCGGATTCGGTGATCCTCTTCGGCGTGATGGTGCTGCTGCTGATCCGCTCCTTCGTCGAGGTCGAGATACTCAACCCCTACATCATGGGCTCTTTCCTGATGTATTTCAGCTTCTTCAAGCTGACGCGGCTGCCCGTTACCCGCACGCGGCGGTCGCTGGCCCTGGAGCAGGCGGAGGCCAGGGGAGAAGCAGCCGACTGGCCCCGGCATGCCGGCCGTCCAGCGGCCGCCGATCCGTCATGACCTATCAACTCGCGGGCTGAAGTCAGCGCTCGCAAAAAACGGTAGTGACGCCGCGCCTGTCGATCTGAGCCGAACTCCGATATGCTTACCCCAAAGCATGGGAGGTTTTCATGCCGTAAGCTGTTGAGATATGCCCGGACGACGTTGATCGGTTAAAAACGCTTCTCCACAGTCTAGGCGAAGAGGGCAGTCGGATCGTCAACGTAATCTGGCAGCCCACGCGCGATATTCTGACGGAGAACGGTCCATTCACGCAGCCGTCTGGCTACATCATCATTTTGGAGTACCCACGTTAAATGCCGGCCAGAAGCGCCCCGTCGACGTGATCGCCAATGCCGTCCGTCATGCGCATTGCCACATGCGACGAAGCCGACGGGGGCGACATCAAGCCGCCGGCCAACGCTGTTTTCTGGATTTCAAATTTCAAACTGAGACACTACCCAAACTCGTCCTTGCCGGATGGATTGAAACACTGGGGTAGTCCACGGGCCTACTGGCTGGCCAGCGGCGCCAGTTTGACCTTGATCACGTCGCCAGGCAGCACCAACGTCTCTTCCTTCGCGGCGATTTCGCTGGTCTTGCCGTCGACGTTGCGCACCAGCGAATAGAGGAGGGTGGGCTGCTGATCATTTGTCATAGCGGCCGTCGTCGCGGGATCGCTGGCCTGGGCTATCAGGCCTTTCTGCATATTCGCCTTCAGCGCCGCCTCGTTCAGGTCGGCTTCGGTCTGCTGCCGGTCGGTGGCGAGACTTGAACTCAAGGTGTTCTGGGCATCGATGGCGTCCTGCGTCGCCTTGCTGATCGACTGCTTGGCGGTGAGGATGGCCGTTTCGTAGTCCAGGATCTTGCCCTGCAGGTCGGCGACGGACTGCCGCGAATCCAACAGTCGGGCGTTGGCGATCAGGCCTTTCTGAGCCAGCGGGCCGATGCTGGTGAGTTGCTGCTGTGCCAGGTCGACCTGCTGCTGCTGGTTGACGATCTTCTTCTGCAGCGATTCGATCTCGGACTGCAAAACCCCCTTCAGATCGTCGAGCGCCTCGAGCTTCAGCTTCAACGCCCTTTGGTCTGACGTCAGGATCGTCATCTCGTCGGCGACGATGGCTGGCAGTCTCGGGTCGCCCTCGACCTCCTTGGGCACATCGAAACTCGTCTTGCCGGCCATATCCGCGTCGATGCGGGCGCGCTTGACGATCAGCCGAATGCGCAGGTCGTCGGAGATATCGAAATTGCCCTTGGCGGTGACCAGGTCCTTGCCGAGTTGGGGGCCATAGTCGGCGCTGCGCCTGATGCCGCCGGCGACGCTGATCGCCTTCAGCACTGTCAGGTCGGGCACATAAGGAAATTGGCCGGGGTTCTGCACTTCGCCCGAAATGTAGAATGGCCGGAACTGCGCCATTTCGACCGAGGCCTCGGGCTTGTCCGATAGGGCGAGCTTACGCTGCAGCGCCTCGCTGATCGCCGCCGCGATTTCGGACGTGGTCTTGCCGGATGCCGGCAACTCGCCGGCGAACGGCACCGACAGCGTGCCCGATGGGCCGACCGTGTACTCACCATTCACCGCCGACCAGTCACGAAACGTGCCTTCCACGGTCTGCCATTCGGCAACGCGGATGGTGAGCTTGTCCTGCGACCCGAGGCGGTAGTCGCCGGCAGCGGCGATGTGGGGGACGACGAGCGACACGGCAAGGCATGTGGCTAATAAACGCGCCCGCCGCAGGCGGCCGGAAACCGGGCCGCTGCGAAAGGCTTCGAACATATCTGTCTTCAACTGAACGTTCCGATCCGCTTTAGCCCCATCGCCCGATGAGCTTGCCGTCGAATGCTTGTCCCAGTGTCTGGTATTGGCCTCCGGCCGGTCAGTAAGAGCCGCGCGACATCCAGACGGCCGGGACGGTCTTGATGATGATGCGAACGTCCTCGAACAGCGACCAGTTCTCGACATAGTGGCGGTCGAAGGCGACGCGGCTGTCATAGGACACATCGTTGCGGCCGCTGACCTGCCACAGGCCGGTCAGGCCTGGGCGGGATTTCAGGTAATAGACGGCGGATGTGCCATAGATCTCCAGTTCGTCGCGTACAACCGGACGAGGGCCGACAAGGCTCATGTCGCCCTGCAGGATGTTGATGATCTGCGGCAGTTCGTCGAGGCTGAGTTTCCTCAGCACCGCTCCGACGCGGGTGACGCGCGGGTCGTTCTTCAGCTTGCGGGTCGCAATCCATTCCGCGTTGGCGTCCGGGTTGGTGGCGAGATAGGCCGCCAGCACCTTGTCGCCGTTCGGAACCATGGTGCGGAACTTCAGGCACGGAAAAATCCGCCCGCCGCGCCCGATTCGCCTGTGGCCGTAGAAAATCGAGCCGCCGTCGGAAAACTTGACGAGCAGCGCTATCATGACAAACAGCGGGCTGAGAGCGATCAAGCCGATCAGTGAACCGGCGATATCGAAGCTGCGTTTGAGCAGGCCGCCGATCGGCGGCGGAAAATCGATGTCAGCCTGCGAAAAGCCCGCGGTGGCCGACTTGGCAACGTCCCTCATGCCGTAAACTCCATGCGTTGAACGAATGGTTCGCGGCAAGATACCAAAAAAATGTTGCAGCGCAACACACAATTTCCCATCCCGTTGAAATAGTCGCGTCATGAATTGACTAAATAATAAGCTAGACATGCACAAATTTCGGCATATCTAGCACATTTGTGACAAGAAATGGGCATCGTCGAAAAATTACGGACATTTTTGGGGCGGTTTTTAGGCAAGCCTACCTAGTTGCCAAGGCGCGGTACACATTAGTGCTTTAGCGTGCGGTGATGCTTGGACAAAACAATGTAAAATACTACTTAATATTGTCTATCTTACTGAAAAGCGCTGAAGGCCGGAGATCGGCTTAAATCCCGTTGCGTGCATTGCACCATGGCGGAGTCGATCGCAAAAACCCAATGAAAAATATTCGGAGTTGCCCTTGCCGCCTATTGCTCGCCTTAATAGAATTGCAAATTATATCTGTCAGAGTGGCGACAGGTAGAAAAGGCCGGAAGCAACCGGCCGAGAGTGGGCGACCTTTAACAAGCCCACATGACAAGGGACGGCGCTCGGGTGGGGCAATCGTTATATGTACCCGAGCCGGTTTATGGGCTGTTGGGTATGGCGCTTCCAAAATTCATCCTCGGGATGATTTTCGCTCTGGCTATCGTGGTCGGCTGGTCCTGGCTGGGCGGCGCGTCGATAGGCACAATACTGGTGCGCGTGATCATCTGCGCCGTCGTCATTCAGGCGGGCTATTTCGTGCTCGTCTATGCCATGATCGCCAGGAGTGCGCCGACGCCGGCAGACATGGCTCGTGACGCCGAGCGAAAGCTGAATGCGCCAGAGGTCGCCGAAGGCGAGAAGCTGGGCAGCGCCAGGCGCGGGCTGCACTAGTTTAGTTGGCCGGGAGCGCTGGCCTCACGCCACGTTGGCGGGTTGGGTCTCCGACTGTTCCCCCGACAGCATCCTCGACAACCGGCTGCCGGCTTTTTCCTTCAGCCGCTGGTATTGGCCGACCTCGACGATACGGCCGTTTTCCATCGCCACCACCCAGTCGGCGAAGGCGATCATCGACGGCCGGTGCGCAATGGTCAGGATCGTCATCGTGCCGCGCAATCCATCGATCGACCTGGCGATCAGCGACTGGTTCTGCCAGTCGAGCGCGCTGGTGGCCTCATCCAGGATGAGCAGGGACGGCTTGCGCAGCAGCGCGCGCGCAAGCGCGATGCGCTGGCGTTCGCCGCCAGAGAGCCGCACGCCGCGGTCGCCTACCACCGTCTCGAGCTTGAGGTCCAGCCGTTCGACGAACTCGCCGGCGTGCGCCGAGCGCAGCGCGGCCCACAGATCGTCATCGCTGGCCTGCCGCGCGGCAAGGCGCAGGTTCGCCGCGATCGTGTCATGCAGCAGGAACACGTCCTGCGGCACATAGGCCACCTGATCGCGCCAGCGGCGGCGATTGCCGGCATCGATCTCGATGCCGTCGACGAGCATTTTGCCGGCGGTCGGCTCGAGCAGGCCAAGCAGCATGTCGGCGATCGTGCTCTTGCCCGATCCGGAGGGGCCGATCAGGGCGGTGACCTTGCCGGCCGGCAGGCCGAAGGTGATGCCGACGACCACCGCCTTGGTGGGGTCGTCGCCATATCCGAAGGAAACGTCCCTGATGTTGAGCCCGGTGGCGAGTGACAGCTTGCCGCCTTCCCCGATGCCGCCGCTGTCGTCCGGTTCGCGTTCGGCGTCGAACCGCGCCTGCATGCTGCGCATCGCCGTATAGGCGGGCAGGTTGATCAGCACTTGCTGTGCCTGCGTCTGCATGTCCATGAAGCGCGGCGCGATGCGCATGAAGACCAGCAGCAACACGACGATCTCGGCCAGCGACAGGTTGAAGCGGACCAGCGCCACATAGATGAACAGGCTCAAGCCCACGACGCTCGCCACCTGGAACACCGCGGTACCGATGGTGCTGTTGCGCACATAGTCGATATTGTCGGCCTTCATCTTTTCAAGCGTCGACTGCAATTGCGCGAAATAGCTGTCCTCGACGTTCAGGCTCTTGGCTACCTTGATGCCGCCGAGAAATTCCGAGACCGTCCGGTACTGATCCTGGCGGTTGGCGGTCAGCACCCGGCCAAAGGCAGTGGCCCGCGTCCGGAAGGGCTGCAGCGCCACGAACATCAGGATGCCGATGATGACGGCAAACAGCGTCATGACCGGCGAGATGAACACGGAGATCATGAGATAGCCGGCCAGAAGTACCGCGATCTGCACCAGCATCAACAGCGAGAAAGCAGCCCCCTGGACGCGGTCGATGTCGCCGGTCAGGGCGTGGTCGAGATCGGAGCTGCGCATGCGCGTGAAAACGCCCCAGCGCGCCTTGCCGATGCTCTCGAACAGGTTCAGTCGAACGCGGTTGATGAAATCGAACAGAAGTTTGGCCATGTAGACCGACTTGAAGCGGTTGAACGCGGCCTGCACAGCAACAAGCCCGACCAGCACGCAAAGCACTGTCGTCAGCTGCAGTGTTCCGTCCGGCACCAGCCAGTGCACGAAATCACTGTTGGGCAGCCTGACCGCGAAATCCTGGTCGGGGCGTCCGACCAGGTGCAGCAGCGGGATCAGCAGCAGGATGGAGATGCCCTCGGTCAGGCTGCCCAGGATGAGGAAGAGCAGCGCCGTCCACGTTCGCCGCCCGCCGATCTGGGCAATGACGGCGCCGAATGCGGCAATTTCTCGAAACAGCGACAGGCGAAGGATTGAGGACTTCGACATGATTGCGCTCACGGCCGCCGACTGCCGGCCGCCAGATCCCTTTCGATCAGGTCCACGGCTTCGCCGATCCTGCCGAGACCCGTCGGAACTTCCAGCCGGCACACGCCGATATGGTTAGCAATCGCTGAACATTGACGCAGATGCATCGCCGCGAAATCGTTGGGCAGCGCCGCGCGGCCAAAACGCGTCACATAGGAGAATTTGATGATGGCCGGCAGGGCGGAGATAGCGGGCAAGGGCGTGATATCAGCCTTTTCGCCACGCTCGAGAATATAGATCCTGGTTGCCGGCACCTTGTCGCCGGAAAAGCCACCGTTCAGGCGATGCTGCATCTTGTCGATAGCCGGATGCACTTGCGGCCGCACGTCCGCTTCCCCGAGCGAGATCGCCGCCGCGGCGTCGGCCGCCAGCTTGATCTGGGGGAAACCCGGAACGATCATCGGTTCACTCGGATTGGCGAGGTCGAGCGCCACCACGTCATCGGTAAGCAATTGGTGTCCGGCCCGGATCATCGCGCTCGCCGTCGTCGACTTGCCGGCACCCTTGTCGCCCATGAAGATGGCACTCGTGCCGGCGGCGGCAATGGCGCTGGCATGCAGGACGAGCAGACCGCGCCGGTGCAAGAGCAGCGCCATGACCGGGCCGAGCAGCGGAAACGCGATCAGCATGTCGTCGACGCCGGGTGCCGGTTCTATGTCGATGCGGCGGTCATCGCTGATCAGGAACGCACCGACAGCATGCCAGGCCAGATATTGCCGTTTCGGCTCGAAGCGGAAGTCGGTCGCGGCCTCCGGCGAGGGCTTTGGCATGTCGATGGCGCCAACGGCAATCACGACATCCGCCGCTCCCGGCAGCGCCGGCTCCAGCTCGGGCAACGTCACCTCGGATGCGATGGTCAGGCCATAAGCCCGGTAGAAGCGGCGTTCTCGTATAGTCCGGCCATGCGGATGGGGGTGACCGTTGTATGCGGTGAGCGGCTCGTTGCGCGGCGTCATGCGTGGCTCCCGCTGTGCTGAAGCTGCCGCAGCCACAGCGACAGCGAGGCCGAGCGCCAGACATACTGGACATCCAGGGGCGCTGCCTGATCGGGCCGGCGCAGCAGGCGCGCATAGGCAGCACTCACCTGTGGCAGGTTGACGTAGGGCGCAATGCGGCCCGCATCCGAGACCAGCAGCTGTTCCAGGAGGTCGCGGTGGTTGCGCAGCATGCCGTTGACGAGATTGGCGGTGAAATCGATCTTGTCGCGCCGCCACTGCACCGCCGCCGGCAGGACGCCTTGCATGGCGCGGCGCAGCACATAGCGGCCAAAGCCGTGGCTCAGCTTCGCCTCGCCCGGCAGCGCAAGGCAGAACTCGACCAGCGGCTTGTCCCAGAACGGGTAGCGCGGCTCGACGCCGAAATTGGCCGCGGCCTTGTCGAGAACCTCGAAAGCATGCGGGACATAGCCGTTTGACAGGATCCAGCGATGGCTGAGCGCGTCGCTGGCCTGGACGCCGGGCGGCATATATCCGGCCCGGTGGAACCGATCGACAAGTTCGGTTCGCCTGGCCAGGTCCGGATTGATCAGGTCGCGCCAGCTTCGGCCGCGCGGCGCTTGTGCCGGCTTGCGGATACTGTTCAAGGCACGGTTCGCCAGACGTCTCAGCCTGGCGATGCGCCAGGCCGGCCCGTAGAGGGTCAGGAACTGGAAATACAGGCCAAGCGTGCTGTCGCCATAGGTGTTGGAGGCGCTACGGACCTCGCGCCACAGATCCATCCATCTGCCTGCATTGGCAAGCTCGTGCAGATGGCCGTGGCCTTGTGAAACCACCTCGTCGCCGCCATGGCCGTCCAGCAGCACCTTGATGCCCTTGGCGCCGGCAGTTCGGTAGATGCCGCGTGTCAGCGTCAGGCCCGGCGCCAGGAACGTTCCTTGCTGTTCTTCCAGCACGCGTTCGAATTCGGCGAATGGCGCATAGTTGCCGACCGGGATCAGCGTCGCGTCGACCTGCTGCTGGTCGAGAACGGCGTCGATGAAGGGCCGCTCGTCCATCGGCGAACCCTTCTCGAAGATCAGCGAGAAGGTCGGCAGCTCCGGCTTGCCCGCGGCGGCATTCTGCAGGCCGGCGACACAGGCGATCGACGAGGAATCGAGGCCGCCGCTCAGCATCGCGCCGACCGCAGAGGTTCCCCGCATGCGGTTGCGCACCGATTGCGAGAACAGGTGGGCGAATTCCTCGGATGCGTCCGACCGCAAGGGTCGCGCCGACGGTTCGATCTGCCAGTATCGGCGCAGCACCACCTGTTGCGCGGTGACGGTGAGGCTGTGGCGGGCCGGCAGGCTGAAAATATCACTGTAGGGAGTAGACTGCGGGTCGTCGGGAAGCCCGGCCAGAAATCCGGAAATCTGATGCTCGCTGACGCGTGCACCGACGCCGTCGACACCAAGGATCGGCCCGATCTCGGAGGCAAAGCAAAAACGCTGGTCCGCCGCGTGGTAGTAGAACGGTTTGACGCCGAAATGATCGCGGGCGCAAAACAACGATTGCCGCTCGCCGTCCCAGATGGCGAAGGCGAAATCGCCTTGCAGATGCTCCGTGCAGGCTTCGCCCCAGCGCAGATAGGCCCGCATCAGCACGATCGCGTCGGCGACCGACTGGTCGCGCATGCCGAGCCTGGCCAGCAGCTCGTCGCGGTTGTCCAGCCGGCAATCGGCGGTGATGGCGAGCCTGCCGCCGGCCATCGTCTGGGGACCCGGACCGGCCTCATCTGACGTGTTGAGCCAGGCGTGGCCAAGCGCGATGCTGACGTCCAGCCACCACGAACTGCCGTCAGGGCCACGATGGCGCATGCGCGCCAGCATCTGCTGGATGTCACCCGCCGCGACCGCCGGTGCGAGCCTCTGTCGCAGTAAGATTCCGGCGACGCCGCTCATCGGCTGCCGTGATCAACGAGATGGGCGAAACCGTCGATCGATCCGCCAAGCACGATATGGTTGTCGCTGACCAGCCAGGCATGCGCCTTCAACTGCTCGCCCGTGCCACGTTCGATGCCGATGCGTATTTTAGAGGCATTGCCCTGGCGGGCGAGGATGTACTGGCCCGAAAGCGCCTGGGTCAGGCACGTGGCGTAAGGGACGAAACGGGCTGCGGCGGCAACGCCCCAGGCGACACGCCGCAGTTCGCCCATTGAGGCGCACTGCCGTGCGTCGAGCCGCGTCACCAGGCTGCGAACATGGTTATAGGACAGCAGCGTCAGCCCAAGCCGAACCGCCGCGACCACCAGCAGGCAGCGGCCAAGGAAGATCATTTCCGAGCCGCTCAGGGAGAAAACCCTGACCAGCCCGCGCCGGCTTCCCCCGCGCTTTGTTTGCTTGGGACTTTTCTTTCTCGCGGATTCCTGTCGCGAATCCGTGATCCACTTTTGCGGAACCGGCTTAGACAAGTGCCTCATGCTGCAGCCTCGCAAGCCCGTTATCGGCCAGGCCCTTCAGCAATGCGTCGACGTCGGCCTGGCAGCGCTGTGGGTCGACAGCGTACCGCGCAAGCACGGCGCCGCGGATGTCGGCGATCGACCTGGGCTCCTGGATCAACTCCCAGATGAAGGCGCCGACGCCATTCAGGCTGTAATAGACATTGGATTTGAGATTAAGCAGCGCCAGGCCATTGCCGAACTCGCAAGCCACGGCATCCTTGGTCGCGCCTATCAAATCGTGGTCGGCCAGATCATGGTCAGATAGCTTCCAGTTCATCCCAAAACCTCGCTTACAATACGCACAGGCAGTTCCAGGCAATGAAAGCGGAGTCGGAGGTTTTGCCCCCGACTCTCCTATTTCCTTGGATCCAGAGTCCTAACGTCGTCGCTCTGGAAAACTACGATAGGCTCAGGAGAACGTCAGGTCGCCGATCGGCGTGTGCGCGGGGAACGAGGCGTCGATCGCCGTGTTGCCGCCGCCGCCCTGGGTGATGGTTTCAATCGAACCATGCACCGTCAGGCTTGGCGTTTCATATTCATGCTTTTCAACATTCTGTTCCATTTTACTCTCCGATAAGGACTGGAAACGGCCTGTCGAGTGCCGTCAGCATTTTTATGCTGCAACGCAATAGCTGCATAGCAGCATTTATGAGTCAAGCCTGATTTACCAGGCGTTAATCAATTACGGGTTGCGGGTGTCACTACATGTGTGAGCTATGCCCAAAATCTGACTTCTTTTGAGCGGATTTCATGGGCACATGAGTTATAGCGACGGCGATTCTTTAAGCATTTGATTTTGCTTGCATAAAGTATTTGCTTGGCGCTTGTTTTTTAGGCGCTGCTAATGGACCAAATTCATTTGGCAAATCCTTGCTGAGCCCGGCTGAAAACGCCTTGGTGGGGATGTTTCAACTCCGATTTTCACCGCCTTTCAGGCGGTATCGGTAAACGCCACGGTTGCAAAATTCCGCACTGCAAAAGGAAAGGCTTTACGGCATCAAGGTTTTTGGTGATGCTTGCTTCGCACTTGCAGCATAAGCGTCGCGCAAACCGCTTTCTTTGGGAGACTGTGCGCTAAATGGCCTTGCCGGATGGTTCATACGAACGATTGCGCGCCGCCGACTGTGCCGACGAGGTGGCCTATGTGCAGGCCTGCCTGCGGTTGTATTTCGCCGGGCCGCACGCCGCCGCCGGCGACGTGTCGATGCCTGGCCTTGGCTGCGCCAAAATTGCCGACATTGCCAGGCTGAACAAGGTCGCGACCTTTGTCCTCAAGGCCCTAGCGCGCGCACCTGCGCATGAGAGGCCGCCCGAGCTTTTCGAGTGGCTCGACACCTACCGCAGGAGGACGGTTTCGATGAACGCGTCCTGCATCATGGATTCGATGGCGATCCATGACGTGCTGCACGCCGGCGAGATCGATTTCGTCTTCCTGAAGGGCCCGTACCAGCAACAGCTGCTCTACGGCGACCACTTCATGAAGCCTTCGGGCGATGTCGACATTCTGGTTTCGCCCGTCGGGTTTTTCAGGGCGCGTGATGCGCTTCGCACGATCGGCTACGAGGTATCAGGCAAGTCGCGTTCCGTCTGGTGGGTCCGCTTCCTCGGCGAACAACACATGACCCGCGGCGACGGGCCGAGGCCGTCCACGGTCGATCTTCACTACCGCCTCCAGCAGCCCGGCTCGCCGAGCCCGCGCGACGCGGACGGGTTTCTGCGGCGCAAACGACAGGTCGAGATCGCCGGGGCGACGGTGCCGTTCACCTCGGCAGCCGATACTTTGCTTTTGTCCTGCATCAGCGTCGCCAAGGCGCTTTTCAACCGGGAACCCTGTGCGGGCTATGTCTGCGACGTTCAAGCCAGCGCCAGCCGCCTTGACGAGGCGGATCAGCAGCATGTGCTCGATGCCGCAACCGCGCAGGGACTGGATGACACGCTGCTGCTTGGCCTGCGCGCCGCCGATGTGCTGCTCGGCGGTGCCGGCACGCTGCTGTCGGAGCGGGCGAAACGAATCCTGTCGCGCATCGGCAATGAGGATCTGCTCAGCATGGTCATCGCGCCATGGCAGCCGTCGCTGCGGTGGCCACAGCGGCGAACGGTGCTGTGGGAACTGTGCGGCCGCGCGCCGGTCCGCTATCTGGCCGAAGCCGGCTGGGCGGCGTCCGCCGACATCAGTCGCCGCATCTTTGAGCGGCCGGGCAATGGCTGATGGAGACAGATTGGGCGCTGATGGCAATTCCATCGGGCATCGAACGAGTACGGGGCGAGGGCAAATCGATATCACCTGTACGAGAGGCAAATCCATGTCGATGACGAAATCCGAGGTCTGCGTGATCATCGCGGCAAAAAACGCGACGGCGACGATCGCTGTCGCCATCGCGTCCGCGTTGCGCGAACCGGAAGTGGCGGAGGTCGTCGTCGTCGATGACGGCTCCACCGACGGCACCGCTGACGTCGCGCGATCCGCCGACGACGGCAGCGGCCGGCTCACGTTGATGCGCTTCGACGTCAATCGTGGCCCCTCCGCTGCCCGCAACGCGGCGATCGGCGCCTCGAAATCGCCGTTCATCAGCATTCTCGATGCCGACGATTTTTTCCTCGAAGGTCGGTTTCGCAACCTGTTTGCCGGCGCCGATTGGGATTTCGCGGCCGACAACATCATGCTGATCAGGGACGATGCGACGGGCGATGCAACGAAAATCGTCGCGCCGGAATTTGCTGCCGATCCGGAGTTCCTCGATTTCGAGCGCTTCGTTGAAGGCAATATCTCCAGGCGCCGCGTGCAAAGGGGCGAACTGGGCTTTTTGAAACCGGTTATCAGCCGTGCCTTCCTCGACCGCCATGGCTTGCGCTACGACGAGAGCCTGCGTCTGGGTGAGGACTATGAACTCTACGCCCGCGCGGTCGCCCGCGGGGCGCGGTTCAAGGTCATTCGCTCCTGCGGCTACGGCGCCATCGTCCGCGCCGATTCGCTGAGCGGCCGCCACAAGACCCAGGATCTGAAGCGTCTGGCCGATGCGGATCTGGCGCTGCTGGCGATCGACAGCCTGCCGGAAGGCTCGAAAGCGGTGCTGCGGCGACATGAGCGGCACGTGCGCGACAAATATCGGCTGCGCAATTTCCTCGACGTCAAGTCCGAACGGGGGCTGGCATCGGCCGCGGCTTACGCTTTCGCCAGCCAATCCAACCTCATCCCCATTGTCCAGGGTGTGGCGTCCGACAAGCTTGAGGCGCTGTTTCGCCGTGTCGGCCTTGCTTCCAGGCAAAAGCATGTGCCGCCGCTGCGCTTTCTGATGGCCGGAACCAGCACGGGCAAGGAGCGGTAAGGGTGCACACAAGCCATTTCGGCATCACGCAAACCATTTCGGCCGGATTTATGAGTTTACGAATTGGGTAGTTGCCTCGCGGCCCCGACGATGGCAGTCTATGCTGCGGTGCAGCAATTGGACGACCAGCCGAACTGGCCCCGATCGGATTGGTCTGATGTCTCTCCCTGGGAGAAGCAGGACAATGCGACGCGAGTTTTCTGAGCCCCGGCTGCGGGGATCGGCCAGAAGCCCGGCCCACAAGCCGGCGATGACAGGAATCTGAGTTCATGGCCTCGATATTCGGTTTCAGATCAAGGGATCCGGCCCGCGACCGGCAGACCGATGTTTCACGTCTTGATCGTCTGGCAAAGCTGTTCGAGCAGATCGCGGCCGAGATCGAGTCCGAGAGGGCCGGGCTCGAGAATCGCTACCGGACGACGGCGACCAACGCCGCCTTCCTGGTCGAGGCGATGGAAAACGGCTCCGCCTCCGACAAACGGTCATCCGAAGTCAGCGCACTGACGCAGTCGATCCTGAATTGCGAACGCCGCATCGCGGCACTGTCGCGCCAGGACGGCATGATGAAGGATCTTCGTCATTCGCTGGATATCGTCTTCGACGAGAGTGCCGATTCGGCCGCCACGGCGGAATTCGCCAGGCCGGCGGGAGCCGGCAGGGGTTGAAGGTGAGGGCTCGGAACTGTTGCAACGGATTTGATGCAAGGCAGGAAAAGCAATTCGGGAGGGTCACAAAAGAGGTCAAGGTTGCCCGCTCAGGAGCGGTTCGAACGTCGACTTTTGGGTTGGGGACGCACAGCGCAAAGGTGAGTTTGGTATGAATTCGAATCCGAAACCTAGGTCTACGACAACACTTGACGCACCGTCGTTCGCGCAGCAGACCGGGCAAGCCGGCCGGCGGCGACTGGGTTCGCTCGGTGTGTTGCTGCTGGCTGCTCTTGGCGGTTTCCTGGCAACCCCTTCCCATGCCCAGGACATTCCGACATCGCCGTCCTTTGTCGACGATTTCAAAAGCTTCGATCGTGCACGTTGGTATGTTTCCGACGGCTGGAACAATGGCAACCATCAGAATTGCACCTGGTCGAAGGGACAGGTCAGCCTGTCGGACGGCGTGCTGTCGCTGGGCTTCGAGAAGCAGCAGCTGAAGGACCGTGAGTTTGCCTGCGGCGAGATACAGACCAAGCAGCGTTTCGGCTACGGCACCTATGAGGCCCGGTTGAAGACCGACACCGGCTCCGGCCTCAACGCGGCGTTCTTCTCCTATATCGGTCCATCCGACAAACAGCCCTGGGATGAGATCGACTTCGAAATCCTGACCAAGGATACCTCCAAGGTGCAGGTCAATGCCTATATCGCGGGCAAGGGCAAGAACGAGAAGCTGGTCGATGTGCCGGGCGGCACCCAGAATGCGTTCAACGACTACGCCTTCGTCTGGCAGAAGGACAGCTTGCGCTGGTACGTCAACGGTGAGTTGGTCAACACGATCACCGATCCGGCGAAATTGCCGAGCCATGCGCAGAAGATTTTCTTCAGCCTGTGGGGCAGCGATACGATGACCGGTTGGTTGGGAGCGTTCGCGGATCCTGGGCGCAAGCTCACGCTGCAGATCGATCGCGTCGCGTTCACGGCCTTGGGCGAACCCTGTCAATTTCCGGAATCGCTGGCATGCAGCGTAAAGTAGTTGGGAAAGTCGATTTGAACTGGCCGGGCCGAAGGTGGTCCGTTGCCTTGCATGGGAATGAAACCGAATGAACTTGACGGTGTTTGGAATTGGCTATGTCGGCCTCGTGCAGGCGGCGGTGCTTGCCGAAGTCGGGCATCATGTGGTGTGCGTCGACATCGACGCCGCCAAGGTCGAGCGGCTTAATCAGGGCCTGGTTCCCATTTTCGAACCCGGATTGGAAAACCTCGTCAAGGAGAACCATGCGGCCGGCCGCATCAAGTTCACCACCGATGCCGCCGCCGCCGTCAGACATGGCCAGATCCAGATGATCGCGGTCGGCACGCCACCCGGCGAGGATGGCTCCGCCGATCTCAAATATGTGCTGGCCGTCGCCGAGACCATCGGTCGCGAGATGGACAAACCCAAGATCGTCGTCGGCAAGTCAACGGTGCCGGTCGGCACCTGCGAGAAGGTCAAGGCCAGGATCGCCGAAACGCTGAAGAAACGAGGCCGCGAGGATCTGGCCTTCGACGTCGCTTCCAATCCGGAATTCCTCAAGGAAGGGTCCGCGGTCGCCGACTGCATGAAGCCGGACCGCATCATCGTCGGCACCGACAGCGAGGACACCGAGGCGGTGATGCGCGAACTCTACGCGCCGTTCAATCGCAACCACGAGAAGATGATCGTGATGGACGTGCGCAGCGCCGAATTCACCAAATATGCCGCCAATTGCATGCTGGCGACCAAGATCAGCTTCATGAACGAGATGGCCAATTTGGCCGAGCAGCTCGGCGCCGACATCGAGGAGGTCCGCAAGGGCATCGGCAGCGATCCGCGCATCGGCTACCATTTCATCTATCCGGGTCTTGGTTATGGCGGCTCGTGCTTCCCGAAGGACGTGCGGGCGCTGATCAAGACCGCCGAAGGCGTCAAGTTCGACGCCAAGCTGCTGCGCGCCGTCGAGGAGCGCAACAACGCACAGAAATCGGTTCTCTTCGACAAGGTGGACCGCTATTTCAAGGGCAATCTCAAAGGCAAGACCTTCGCGCTGTGGGGCCTGGCCTTCAAGCCCAACACCGACGACATGCGCGAGGCGCCGGCGCGCGTCCTGATGGAAGCGCTGTGGAAGGCCGGCGCCAATGTCCAGGCCTATGATCCCGAGGCGATGCAGGAATGCCAGGCCATCTACGGCCTGCGCGACGATCTGCTTCTGTGCGGCACCAAGGAGGCGGCACTGCGCGGCGCCGACGCGCTGTTGATCGCCACCGAGTGGAAGAACTTCCGTGCGCCCTCCTTCGATGCGGTGAAGGACGCACTGACCACACCGGTCATCTTCGACGGCCGCAACCTCTATGACCCCAAGGTCATCGCCCGTCACGGCATCGAATATCACTCGATCGGAAGAATGGCGGCGTGAGATCGGGCCGGGACAGACGGATGCAGGACCGGTCCGGCCGACGGGCGCCAGGGCCGAGTGCGTATTTCTGTGTGGAGTTGTAGCCGATGGTGCTGGACGTAAAGCCAGAGAAAATCACCAAGGATCATTTCGATCTCGTCGCGATCGGTTCCGGCTTCGGTTCGGCCTTCTTCCTGCATGAGTTCGCCAAGCGGCGAAAGGCACGCATTCTGGTGCTGGAGTGGGGGCGCCACAACACCCATGAATGGCAGCTCGAGCAGAACGCCAACACCGACATCGAAGACGAGACGACCTACAAGACCAATTCCGACAAGCCGTGGAACTACACGATCGGGCTGGGTGGCGGGACGAACTGCTGGTTCGCGCAGACGCCAAGGTTCCATCCCAATGACTTCAGGCTGAAAAGCACCTATGGCATCGGCAATGACTGGCCGATCAGCTATGACGATGTCGAGCCGTTCTACTGCGACGCCGAAGACATCATGTCGATCTCGGGCGACCCCGACATGGCGGCGATGCTGCCGCGCTCGAAGCCGTTTCCGCAACCGCCGCATCGCATGTCGACACCGGACCGGATGATGAAGGCGGCGCAGCCCGGCCAGCACTTCGTCATGCCGACAGCGCGGGCACGGATACCGACTTCACAACGCACCTCGTGCTGCGCCAATCTGCGCTGCTGGCTATGTCCGGCCGACGCGAAATTCACCGTCAACAACGGGTTGATGCATGTCTTCGAGCATCCCGATGTTTCGGTCTGCCTTGGTGCGGAAGTGCGCCGGCTCGATCACGTCGGCGGCGCGGTCCGTTCGGTCACGTTCATGCATGGCGGCAAGGAATATCAGGCCAGCGGCGATCTTTTTATCCTTGGCGCGAATGCCATCCAGAGTGCTGCGATCATGCTGCGGTCCGGTCTGGGCGGCGAATTCGTGGGCCGCGGCCTGCACGAATCCTACGGCTGGAATTTCGAGGTCTATCTCGACGGCGTCGACAATTTCGACGGCAGCACCATCACCACCGGCTTGAATTTCGGCCTCTATGACGGCCCGCACCGATCGGAGCACGCAGCGGCTCTGATCTATTTCGAGAACCGTTGGCAACACGGAATGCGTGCGGAAAAAGGGCGTCTGCGCCAGGCGCTGCCGCTTGTCGTGGTCACCGAAAACCTGCTCGACCCCGAGAATTTCGTCACGCTTGACGCGGATGAGAATGCCTTCGTCAGCTTCAAGGCGCCATCGGACTACGCGGTCAAGGGCATGGCTCGCGCGCTGGACAAATTGCCTGACCTTTTAGCGCCGCTGCCGGTCGAAAAGCTCTTCGACCGTGGCATTCGGCCGACCGAATCGCATGTTCAGGGGACGCTGAGGATGGGTACCGGCCCGGCCGATTCGGTGATCGACAGCGGCATGATCCATCACCAGCTCAGAAATCTGGTCGTCGTCGGCACCAGCACCTATCCGAGCTGCTCCTGCGCCAACCCGAGCCTGACCGCGGCAGCGCTGTCCTTGCGGGCGGCCAGCCGGATCGCGTGAAAGGAGGTATCGGATGATCGAAATTTCCAGACGCTCGGCACTGGCCGTCATGGCCGGAGGAGTGGTTTCGACAGGGGTCGCCTACGCCGCCGTTTCCTCGTTCTCGGACGAGGATCTGGTGCGCGTCACGCTCGAAAAATACCTTGGCAGACTGAACATCCGCATCGAGCACCTGCAGCAGTTCGTGCTGGAGTTCCGCAACCGCAATCCGTGGATATTTCCAAGCCAGAAGCTGAGCGATGCCGTTACTCTGGTGGAGGAGCTCAAACTGGGCGTCGCGCGCCGCCTGCTGCCCCAGCAGAAGCGGGAAGATCTGGCGCATTTCGACCGCTGGGTCATCGCCGAGTTCCATATGCTGACGGACTATGCCTGGCGCAGTTCGCCCAACGACCCGATCCGGTTTACCGGCTGGCAATCCTGCACCAATCCCTTCGCGAATCTGGAGCCACCGAAACTTGCCTGACGTCGAAGCGAGGCGGCGGACTTTGCCTGTTGCCTCCGAGCGAAGAATACGAGATGCGACAAGGAGCCCGATCATGAAAGTTCTTTTTGCAGGCGGCAACGGCTACCCACCCGAGTTCAGTGGC
Source organism: Mesorhizobium sp. M0621 (assembly GCF_040320745.1). Lineage (NCBI taxonomy): Bacteria > Pseudomonadati > Pseudomonadota > Alphaproteobacteria > Hyphomicrobiales > Phyllobacteriaceae > Mesorhizobium > Mesorhizobium sp. M0621. The sequence goes on from NZ_JAMYQF010000032.1 coordinate 59,484, forward strand.
GGCGTGCAGTCGAGCACGCACCATCTGGCTGAACAGCTGATCGAACATGGGCATGAAGCCGCTGTGCTCGCCGCTTTGTTCGGCGATGGTGTCTTCGGCTTCAAGGCGCGCGCCAAGATGAAGCTGCTGCGACAGCCGGCGGTCATCGACAGCTATCCCGGCTATCCCGTTGTGCGGGCCTGGTTTCCCTGGGAAGCGGCGGCCTTTGCGGTCGACAGGCTGAAGCCGGATGTGGCCGTCGTCCAGTGTCACAAATCGGTTCCGATCGGCAAGGCGCTGCAGGCGGAAGGCGTGCCTCTGGTCGTCTATCTCAGGAATGTCGAGTTCCACGAACTGGGCGGCGATCTGCGCGAATTGCACTCGGCGGTCTACATCGCCAATTCCGAGTTTACTGCGCGCACCTACAGACAAGAGTTCGGCATCGAGGCGGCGGTGATCCCGCCGACCATCAACCCGGCGCATTACTCAACGCCGACGACCGGCCAGTTCGTCACGCTTATCAATCCCTATGAGGAAAAGGGATTTGAGCTTGCGGTGCGCATCGCCGGCGCCTGCCGCGAAATCCCCTTCCTGTTCGTCGAAAGCTGGAAGCTGGACGACGATCATCGGACGCGGATCGAGCAGGCGATCGCACCCTCGGGCAATGTCGTGCTGGAGAGCCGCACCAGCGACATGAAGACCGTCTATGGCCGCACCAAGATCCTGCTTGCTCCCAGCAAATGGGAAGAGGCCTGGGGCCGCGTTGCGTCGGAGGCCCATTGCAGCGGAATCCCCGTTGTCGGCTCGCGGCGCGGCGGCCTGCCCGAGGCGATCGGCTCGGGCGGCGTGGTGCTCGACTATGATGCTCCACTTGCCGACTGGGTCGCGGCCGTCAGGCGGCTGTGGAACGACAACCAGGAATATGACCGGCTCTCAGGGCTCGCGCGCAGCTTCGCCGGGCGTCCGGAACTCGATCCTGATCGCCAGTTCATGACCTTCTTCTCGATACTCGACAGGGCCGTGCAGCAGCGCGCGCGGCAGGCCGCATAGGCGCTTTGGATCAAGCCAGGCGTTTGACGCGATTTTTCAGCGTCTCGTAACCACGGGCGCCCAGCAGAGCTCGGGCAATGGTCTTGGCGGTACTCTTGCGGCCCTCTTGCGAGTTGATCTGCCGCAGCCTTGCCGGCAGGTTGCGAGCTGCCTGGCCGAGTGCCGGCAGCGACAGCGTGTCTGGAAAGCTGACCATGTGCGTTTCGACGCACAGCACTGGCTTGCCGGACAGTTCGGTGATCCTCAGCGCTTGTTCATGCTCGCTCTCGATGAACAGGATCGCATCGGATTTGCGGTAGAAATCTGCCTTGAAACTGCCATGCGCGCCAAGCCGTTGCCGTTCCGCCTTGCTCGGCAGATCGAGCATGATCAGCTTGTCGTATCTGATTTCGTGCTTGGCGAGCCATGCCTCGGTGAGCGCGCGATATTTCTCCAGCCGGCTGGTGACCAACCAGCCGATCTTGTGGGTCGCGACATGGAGCGGCCGCGCTTCGCTGAGGAATTTCTCGTAGGCCGGCCCGTCGTCGTTTTCCGCCTCGGTCGGATCGAGACACAGCACGCCGTCAATATCGACGCAGCATTGCGCCAGGAATTTGTGATGCATGAAGTTCCATTGGAACATGCGCGGATGCGGCACGACCTCGAAGACGAGGTCGGTTTCCTGGTGCTGCGGCTGCAGGCCGAATACGGCGGCAAAGGTGAAATCGGCCTTGATGCCGGCAGTCTCTATGCGGGCGCGTGCGTCGCGCATAGCGTTGCCGCCGGCGACGCTGTCGTCAATCACCAGCACCTTGCGCATCTCGGAGACCTTGCGGTCGAGAGCGGCGCGGCGCTTGGTGACGCCCGATGTGTAGATCCGCCCAGACAGGAAGCTGTCGAGATCGGTCATGGGAATGTTGGCCGCAAGGCTGACCAGCGTTGCCGCCAGCACGCCGCTTCTGGGAACGCCGACGACCAGGTCGATGTCACGCGGCAGCCGGTGCAGGCCTCTGACAATGGCGTCGTTCATATCGGAGATCGATCGGTAGTGCATGGGTTCAGACCTGGTCCTGGAGGGTATGTCCGTAGCTGTCGAAAGCGCCCAAATTATTGCGCTTCGCGCGGCGCTGCCGCGGGCAGCCTTGCCGGCAGCATCTTGAAAGCCTCGCGCAGGGCTTCGCGACCGGAGGCGAATGCCAGTGCGATGACGATGGTGATGAGGTAAGCGAGCACGGCGCCGCTGGCCAGGGCAACGACTTGCTGCTGCGGCAGCAGCGGCTTGATGAACCAGATCGCGGCCAGCGCCAGATGGGCGCCAAGCACGAACGGCATTGCCGCGCGAAGCACATGGTGCGCCTGCAGCGGTCCGCTCTTGCCGACATAGAGCCACAGGAACGGCGTCCGCAGATACTCGCTGATCGCGTAGGCTATCGCCACGCCCAGCGCGCCATAGGGCAGGCCGAGCATGAAGGCCAGCACCGATGTCACCGCCGTTACGATGCCCCAGCGCATGAAATCGCCGGAGCGGCCCTGGCTGACAAAAAGCCATCCCGCCGGATTGTTGAGCGGCTGCAGCAGTCCGGCAAAGCCGAGTGCCAGGAAAATCGATGCGCTTGCGCGCCATTGCTCGCCGAGCACGAAGGGGATCAGTACATCCGACATCGCGGTGGCGAAGGCGACGCCGGGAAGCGCCACCAGCAGGATCAGCGGCATGACGCGCAGATAGGCGCTGCGGTAGCGGTCCGGCTCGTCCTTCAGCCTGGAAAGCGCTGGAACCATGACCTTCGACAGCGGATTGGTGATCTGGCTCAGCGGAAACAAAAGCAGCTTGTAGGCGCGGTCATAGAGGCCGAGCTGCGCCTCGCCCCAGTATTTGCCGATCAGCACGTTGTCGAGGTTGCGGGCAAAGAAATTGGCGAAGTTGAAGCCGGTGATGCCGGCGCCGAAATTGATCAATTCGCTGATGCCGGCGACCTTGCGCGGCAGGCCCGGACGCCAGCGCGAGCTCGCCCAGTAGCAGAGCGTCGGCAGCACGGCACCGGTCAGCGTGCCGGCAAACAGCGCCCAATAAGAGCGGTCGATGAAGGTCCAGGCGATCGACACCGCGAGCCCGGCGATGGCGCTGGCGACGTCGATGACGGCCAGCCGGCCGAACTGCATGCGGCGCGTCAAGAGCGCCAGATGCTGCGCACCCAGCCCATAGGCCATGATCTGCAAGCCAAATGCGGCCACTAGGCCGGCTACGCGCGGCTCGCCATAGAAGGCGGCGACCAGCGGCGCGGCACCGGCAAGCACGCAGGCCAGGATCGCGCTGACGGCGACATTGATCCAGAAGAGGTAGTTCACCTCCTCATGCCGGATGCCGCTTTTCTGGATTGTCGCCTGGGTCAGGCCGAAATCCTGGAACAGCGCGATGAAGGCCAGCACCGGCGCGCACATCGCCACGACACCGAAATCCTGTGGCGACAACAGCCGCGACAGCACGATGACGGACAGGATCTGGGTCGCGACCCGCACCGATTGCGCCATGGCCGTGACAACTGCGCCGCGCCCAACCGATTTGCGCAAAGAGCCTTCTGGCGGATCAAATGCATTGGCTTCCAAATTCAGGATTCCTGATTTTTTGCGCGGATTCCGAACTCGAAAATCCACGCCCGCCGCCGACCACAAACTACGACAATAATTTTGCAGTGCAACAGAAAACGTGGATCGGTGCACCAAAAATGTTGCGATGCAGCAAGAGGTGTACTAGCATTCCCACGGGTGGGCCAACAGCGGTCGAGTTTCATGCTGCATGTCTTGTACCTTGTGCACGACGTTTCCGACCCGGCCGTGCGCCGGCGGATCACGATGCTCAGGGCAGGTGGGGCCCAGGTCACCTTGGCCGGCTTCCGTCGCACCACGAATCCGATTGCGGATGTCGAGGGATTGCGGCCGATCGACCTTGGCGCGACGCGTGACGGGCGATTCGGCCAGCGCCTCGCGGCGGTCGCCAAGGCGGCTCTGTCGATCGGCTCGAAGCTTGGCGGCATGCCGAGGCCCGATCTCATCATCGCGCGCAACCTGGAAATGCTGGCGCTCGCCCGCCGCGCCCGGTCAGCCTTCGGTGCGTCGGTCCCGATCGTATACGAATGCCTCGACATTCATCGCCTTGTGCTGCGCAACGATGTCCTGGGCAAGGCGCTGCGCGCCACGGAACGCTTTCTGGCCAGGGATGTGAAGCTGCTGGTGACCAGTTCGCCGGCCTTCATCGCCAATTATTTCAAGCCGTTCGGCCAGGTCGCGGCACCCATCGAGCTGGTCGAAAACAAGTATTTCGAGGCCGCGGCGATCTTGCCCGGCGCCCCCGAGGCCTTGGAGAGTCCGGTCGGCCCGCCATGGCGGATCGGCTGGTTCGGCGCCTTGCGCTGCCGCCGTTCGCTCGAACTGCTGGCCGATTTCTCCCGCCGCATGGAGGGACGATTCGAGATCGTGCTGCGCGGCCGTCCGGCTTTGTCCGAATTCCCGGATTTCCATGGCTTCGTCGAAGCCGAACCATGGCTGTCGTTTCGCGGGCCGTACCGCAACCCGGAGGACATGGCGGCGATTTATAACGACGTCCATTTTTCCTGGGCGATCGACTTTTTCGAAGCAGGGCAGAACTCCGAATGGCTTCTGCCAAACCGGCTCTATGAAGGCTGCCGTTTCGGCGCCGTGCCGATCTCGATGGGCAACACCGAGACCGGGCGGTTCCTCAAACAGCAGGATATCGGCGTGCTATTGCCGCAGGCGTCGCCCGAGGCGCTCGAAGCTGCGCTAGGCAAGATGGAGGAGCATCGCTTCGCCAGGCTGAAGGGGCGTGTTCTGGCCCGCAATCCGAGGACCTGGAGCTACGATCGCAGCGATTGCCGGGCGCTTGTCGAACGGCTGCGCAGCCTGACCGCAGTGCCCGGCCCCTTTGCAGCCGAGGCATTGGCATAGGATGGCCAGAGATGGACAGAGGCAAGATGGACTGATGACGCAGACCGAGAAAACATCATCCAGCCTGATCGTCATCCCATGCCTGAACGAAGCCGCCCATATCGGCGCGCTGCTCGATCAATTGCGACCCGCTGCAGCCAGGCTTGACGCCAGGATCATCGTCGCCGATGGCGGCAGCACCGACGGCACGCTGGCCATCGTCCAGGACATCGTTGCGAAGGACCAGCGCGTTATCCTGCTTCACAATGAGCGGCGCATCCAGAGTGCGGCGATCAATCTCGCCGTCGGCACGTTCGGTGAGGGTGCCGACTATCTCATCCGCATCGATGCACATGGCGGCTATCCCGACGACTATTGCGACCGGCTGGTCGAGGAGGCATTGGCCACCGGAGCGGATTCGGTTGTCGTTTCGATGCTGACCAGCGGCAGCAGCACCGTGCAGAAGGCGGCCGCCGCGGCACAGAACTCCAAGCTCGGCACCGGCGGCTCGAAGCATCGGCACCTTTCGGGGGGAGAGTGGATCGACCACGGCCATCACGCGCTGATGCGGATATCGGCCTTCGGTTCCGTCGGTGGTTATGACGAGACGTTCAGCCACAACGAAGATGCAGAACTCGATTACCGGCTGAGACAAGCCGGCTACAAGATTTGGATGAGCGGCAAGACGCAGATGATCTACTATCCGCGCGCCTCGCTCTCCGGCCTCTATTTCCAGTATCTTGGCTATGGCCGCGGCCGTGCCAAGAACGTGCTGAAGCACCGCGTCATCCCGAAAGTCCGGCAGATGGTGCCGCTGCTGGTGTTTCCGGTCGTGCTGCTGGCGGTCTTGTCTTTCGTGTACTGGCTGGCGGCGGTGCCGTTGCTGATCTGGGCATCGGTGTGCCTGGGCTATGGTCTGTGGACGGCCATCCGCCAGCGCAATGCGGATATCGCGCTTGCCGGCGTTTCGGCGATGGTCATGCATCTGGGCTGGTCGGTCGGCTTCTGGCTGCAGCTTCTCGGCCTCGGCTCGCGGCGCGGGGTGGCGTGATGTCGATGCAGGCCAAGAACCGCAGCATCGACATCGGCGTCTGCACGTTCCGGCGACAGGAACTGGCCGACACGCTGCGCTCGCTCGACGCCATGGATATGCCGGCGGGATTCGATATCCGCATCATCGTCGCCGACAATGACGACACCCCGACCGCTCGCGACCTGGTGGCGGCGCTGTCGCGGGAATTGACGGTGCCGATCCACTATCAACATGCCCCGGCGCGCAACATTTCGATCGCTCGCAACGCCTGCCTCGACGCCAGTACGGCGGATTTCGTCGCCTTCATCGACGACGACGAGACCGCCACGCCTGCATGGCTCGCCGAACTGGTCGCGATGGCTGAAGCCAGCGGTGCCGCCGCCGTGCTCGGCCCTGTCAGGGCGCTCTATCGCCAGGATGCACCGGACTGGATGCGGCGCGGCGACTTCCATTCGACCTTGCCCGTCTGGGTGCGCGGCGAGATCCAGACCGGCTACACCTGCAACGTTCTGCTGCGGATGGGATCGGACAGCCTGCGCGGCCGCCGTTTCAGCCTGGCGCGCGGCCAGACCGGTGGCGAAGACACCGAATTCTTCGACCAGATGCACAAGGCCGGCGGCCGTATCGCCTTTTCGCCCGAGGCCTGGGTCGACGAGGTGGTGCCGCGCTCAAGGGCGGCATTCGACTGGCTCGGCCGCCGCCGCTTCCGCGTTGGGCAGACGCATGGCCATCTTCTGGGCAGTAGCGCCAGCGGCATCGGTCTGGTCAAGCAGGTCGGGCTGGCGTCGGCAAAGGCCCTCTATTGCTTCGCTTCGGCACTTCCGGTCGTCATCAGTCCGGTCCGCAGGAACCGAAGCGTGCTGCGCGGCATTATGCATGTCGGCGTCGTCAGTGGCCTTGTCGGCATCCGCGAAATCCGCCTTTACGGCCAGCCTTCGCCACAGGAAGGGGGCAAGCGTGCAGCCTGATGTGAGCTTCGTGATTGCCGCCTACAACGCCGAGGCGACCCTCGACCGGGCGATCGCCAGCGCCATCGCCCAAAAAAACGTCAGCGTTGAAATCATCGTTGTCGACGACAAGTCGCGCGACGCGACGCTCGACGTGGCGCGAGCCTACCCGCAGGATATCGTCCGCGTCGTCGCCCTGGCCAGCAATCGCGGCCCTGGCGGCGCCAGGAATGCAGGCCTCGATGCCGCCCGAGGCAGATGGATCGCGGTTCTCGATTCCGATGACGCGGTCTTTCCCGGCCGGCTCGCCGCAATGATCGCTCGTGCTGAAAAAGCAGGTGCCCAGATGGCCGTCGACAATCTGCAAGTCATTCGTGAGGACGGTGTCGTCGAGGACGCGATGTTCCCGCGGCATTATCTGGAAGGCTTGCGCGAAATTTCGCTGGCCACCTACATCGCCGGCAACGTCGTCTTCGAATCGAAGTTCAATCTCGGCTACCTCAAGCCGATCTTCCAGCGCGAGTTCCTGAACGAGAACCAGCTTCGTTATGATGAAAAACTGAGGATCGGCGAAGACTACATCCTGTTTGCCGGCGCCCTGGCCAAGGGCGGCAAATGCGTGGTCGAACCTGATATCGGCTATGCCTACCATATCCGCAGCGGCTCCATCTCGCGCGTGCTCGAGCTTCACCACGTCGAAGCGATGCTCAGGGCAGATGCGGTGTTCGCTCAAACCCATCAGATGGATGAGGCCGCGCAGGCCGCCTTCGCTCGACGCGGCCGCAGCCTGCGCAAGGCCGCGTCGTTCCTGTCGATGGTTCAGCACATCAAGGCGCGGTCCCCGCTAAAGGCGATCTGGACAGCGCTCAGCGACCCGGCGGCGGTCAGGCATATGGGCATGCCGATCGCGGTGCGGTTCCGAAGAATGGCGGCACAGTTTGCCGTTGGGGCGGGGAGGTGAAGATGCAGGCACATGGAGGGTTTTTTCATGGCCTGCGAATGGACTGAAGTCGATCTCCTCAGAAGGAATTTGCGATGAAGAAAATCAGGAAGGCCGTGATACCGGTGGCGGGGCTTGGAACACGGTTCCTGCCGGCGACCAAGTCGATGCCGAAGGAAATGCTTCCCGTCGTCGACAGGCCTGTAGTGCAATATGCGGTGGATGAGGCTTTCGAGGCGGGCATCGAGCACATCGTGTTCGTGACCGGTCGCAACAAGGCGGTGATCGAGGACTATTTCGACCTGCATCCGGAACTGATCGGAACTCTGGAGCAGACCGGCAAGAAGGCGCAATTGCAGTCGCTGGAAAGCCTTTTGCCGGTGGCCGGTGCCACCAGCTTCATCCGCCAGCAATCGCCGCAAGGCCTCGGCCATGCCGTCTGGTGCGCGCGCGAGGTTATCGGCAACGAGCCCTTCGCCTTGCTGCTGCCGGACATGGTCTCCTTCGGCGGGCGCGGATGCCTGGCCGAAACCGTCGACCTTTATGAGCGCACCGGTGGCAATGTCATCGCCGTCGAGCGTTGTGACCCGAGCGAGACCAACAAATACGGCATCGTTGGCCGTGGCGCCGAAATCGGCGGCGGCTTCGAGGTGACGGCCATGGTTGAAAAGCCGGCGCCGGCCAATGCGCCGTCGAATTTCTACATCAACGGGCGCTACATCCTGCAGCCCGAGATCTTCGCGCTTCTGGGCAATCAGCAGCGCGGCGCCGGCAACGAGATCCAGCTGACGGACGCCATGGTCCGTCTGTCGACGGATCAGCCCTTCTTCGCCCAGCCTTTCAAGGGCCGCATGTTCGACTGCGGTTCCAAGGAAGGGTTCATCCAGGCCAATATCGCCTTCGCGTTGGCGCGCGACGACATGAAGGGCCCGGTTTTCGAGATGCTTCAGGAGTTCGTCCGGTCGCATGAACGCCAGGAAGAAGCCGCATAATGCCCATTTTTCGGGAGCATCTTCAGATGGCTGGCGAAGAGGGGCCGACAGGCCCTCGCCGCCTGGCACGACGCGTGCATCGATTCTGGCGATGCTCCCGATCTTCGAGGGGCCTGCAAGCCAAAGCATGATCCCGGAAAGTGGCCCCCGGTTTCCGGCAAAGATCATGCTTAAACAGTGAGATAGAGCCCATTGCGATCAGTCGAATGGGACCGGCTCTAGAATTGGACCGAAGATGAATTATGCCAACTTTCCTCTCGACAAGAGGATGCCATTGCCGAATTCGGACGCAGGAGACGGCGAAGACTTCATCGATATCGAGCGGCTGCTTGGCATGGCTGCGCGGCAGGCCAAGGTGGTTGCCGTGTGCGCTGTCATCGGTCTCTTCCTGGGCGTGCTCTATTTGCAGACGACGCCGCCCAAATATCAGTCGGTCGCGAGCGTGCTGATCGACGAGGGCTTGAACAAGATTGTCGACGATATCTCGGCGGCGTCGACAACCATGCAGACCGATTCCGCCATCCTGAGCCAGATCGAAATCCTGACCTCGACGCGGCTTGCCTCGGTCGTGGTCGACAAGCTGAAGCTCGACCAGAACGATGCGTTTATGAATCCGCCCGTATCGGCTCTGGCGAAGGGCGTCGGTTTTGTCCGAAGCGTGATCCAGTATGTCCGCCCCAGCCCTTCCATGCCGGGCGTTGGCGACATCAGCAAGCTCGATCCCGCCGCCCGCGACGCGCTGATCGCGACGTCGCGTCGCGACTACGCGATCCTCAAGCTGCAGTACGAGATGCAGGCAGAGCGCGTCGGCCGAAGCTATGTCATCTCGCTTGGCTATCAGGCGACGGATCCGGCCCTGGCGAATGCGGTCACCAAGGCCTATGCCGATGCCTATCTCGCCGATCAGCTCGATGCCAGCTTCGACGCCACCGAGCGGGCGGCGGTCTGGCTGCAGGGCCGGTTGACCGAACTGCGCCAGAGTTCCCAGGCAGCTTCGCTCGCGGTCGAGAAATTCCGGGCCGAACACGGGCTTGCCGCCAACAGCGATGGCCAGCTGATGAGCGACAAGCAGCTCTCCGATCTCAACGCCCAGCTCATCGTCGCGCAGGCCGACACCGCGCGCGCCAGCGCCCGCTACCAGCAGTACAAGGCGATTGTCGACAGCGGCTCCGACAATGCCTTCAAGGATGCCGCCATATCGAGCGACCAGCCGAGCAGCTCGGTCATCGCGGCGCTCAAGACCCGTTACCTGACGGTGGCCAAGCGGCTGCAGGATGTCGAGGCGAATTTCGGTCCCGAGCATCCGCAGGCGGTGGCGCTCGCCAAGGAGAAGGCCGACATATCGACGCAAATTTTCGGCGAACTGAAACAACTGACCGAAAGCTATCGCAACGAATATGAAGTGGCGCAGGCGCGCGAGACCGCGCTCAGGGCCAATGTCGCGGCCGCACAAGGCAAGAGTTCCGTCGACAACCAGACGCAAGTCAAGCTGCGTGAACTCGATCAGCAGGCGACGGCACTCACCACGCTCTATCAGACATTCCTCGGCCGCTATGAGGAAGCCGCGCAGCAGCAGTCCTTCCCTGTCGGCAAGATCCGCATCATCTCGGACGCCTCGATGCCGCTTACCGCGTCAAGCCCGCGTACGATTATCGTGCTCGGACTTTCGCTGGTTCTTGGCACGCTGATGGGCGCCGGCTTCGGCGGCCTGAACGAGTTCAACGAACGGTTCTTCAGGACGGGCGAGGATGTGCGCGACCGCGTCGGCCTGAAATTCCTCGGCTATCTGCCGACGATCGGCGGCAAGCTCGGCAAGGAAGAAAAGCCGGGCGAGACCAAGATGGATACCAAGATCGCCAAATCGCTGTCGGCGGCGGAAAAGCGGGCGCGCATGCGGGTCAGCATCGATTCGCCTGCCTCGATGTTCTCCGAAACGCTGCGCAGCGCCAAGATCGCCTTCGACGTCGTGTTGGAAGGGCAAGGCAGCCGCGTCATCGGCGTCATCTCGGTGCTTCCCGGCGAGGGCAAGTCGACGATCGCGGCAAATCTCGCCGGCTTGCTTGCCGCCAACGGCGCCAAGACGCTGCTGATCGACGGCGACCTGCGCAATCCCGGCCTCAGCCGAGGCCTCGGCATGGAAGCCGAGCAAGGCTTGATGGAGGCGGTGGTCAGCGGCCAGACCTGGCAGTCCGTCGGAAAGATCGACAGGCAGACGAAGCTGGCGATCATCCCGGCAGCGCTGCGCGGCAACTTCTCGCATACCAGCGAACTTCTTTCCTCGGCCGGCATGCGGCGCTTCATCGAGAACGCCAAGGAGACGTTCGAATACATCGTCGTCGATCTGCCGCCACTCGGACCGGTGGTCGACGCCAAGGCCTTCGCGCCGCTGGTCGACGGCTTTGTGCTCGTCACCGAATGGGGCCGCACGCCGCGCGCGATGGTCAGGTCGATGCTGGAATCCGAGCCCTATGTCGCCAACAAGATCGTTGGCGCGGTGCTGAACAAGGTCGATCTGAAGAAGCTGGCCAAATACGGATCGTTCGGCGGCTCGGAAAAATTCTTCGATAAATACTCGAGCTACTATCTGGAAAAGTCGGAAGTGCGCAGCAAGGCGCCGGTCTGATACCCCATTGCTCGGGCAGGTCCTTTTTTCTCCACGCATTGCGTTGAGACGGGGTCAGTCGACGCGCTTTAAGTCTTTGTTCTTAAGCATGTCGTTGCGCCAAAGCCGCGACATGCCTTGGAGCAGGTCGGCTTCAGGCGGAGCAGCCTGCTCCGCTCATCGGTGAATCCTGATGGCAATCAGCCGCCCACCCTGGATGGCGGCAGTGTCAAGCCTGGTTCGTCGACCGTGAACTATCCGCAAGCCGTTGATCTGGCATGTTGATTGAGGCGGATAGCGGCTTTTGGATTGCAGGATTAGCGGTTTATGGGGG